>JAEDHZ010000095.1 GCA_016292705.1 Clostridiaceae bacterium | reverse complement strand
AGAAGTTCAAAGCACATTGAAAACCTCAAAAATGAAAACAAAGTCTTTCTGAATATTGACGGATTTGTAAGAGGTACGGGAACAGCAAGTTGCGGTCCGGATGTTCTTGCTCCCTATGAGCTGCATATACAGGACGAACTTGAATTTGATTTTTATTTAAGTCCCGTCAAGCCACAGGAATGATTTGACTATTTGCACAAAAATTCAGAAAAAATTTATATCAGCCGGCGGACAGTTTTTCTTGAAACTGTCCGCTTTTTTGTGATATAATTCAAAATATTGCAGCATGGATTAACGCTTATGCTGTTAACTTTAGCTAAACGGAGGAATTACAATATGAAACAGTTGAATATCGGCATTATCGGTGCCGGAAGAATCGGCAAGGTTCACATGAAGTCAATCACATATAATGTACCCGGTGCAAAGGTTCTCGGAATTACAGATGTCTATAAGGACGCTCTTCCTGCTCTTGCTGCCGAATACGGGATTGAAAAGATATATGACAGCTATAAGGAAATGCTTGCAGACCCGGATATTGACGCTGTCCTTGTCTGCTCATCAACCGACACGCATGCAGACATTTCCATTGAAGCTGCAGAGGCCGGGAAGCACATTTTCTGCGAGAAGCCCGTTGATCTCACTCCGGAAAAGGTTCTTTCTGTAATTGATGCTGTCAAAAAGGCAGGTGTAAAGCTTCAGGTTGGTTTCAACCGCCGTTTTGACCATAACTTTGCTCATATCCGTGAGCTTATCAATGATGGAAAAATCGGTAAGCTTGAACTTGTCAAAATCACTTCCCGTGATCCTGAACCTCCGTCAGCAGAATATGCCGCTGTTTCGGGCGGAATATTCCTTGATATGACGATTCATGATTTTGATATGGCATGCTTTATTGCAGGCAGCGAGGTTGAGGAAGTATATGTAAATGCCACCTGCCTTGTTGATCCTGCTATCGGCGAAGCCGGTGATGTTGATACTGCAATTGTTTCCCTCAAGTTCAAAAACGGCGCAATCGGTGTTATCGACAATTCACGCCGTGCTGCCTATGGCTATGATCAGAGAGTTGAAGCTTTCGGTTCCCTTGGAGCTGCCGTTGCTGCAAACGATACTCCGACCAATGTAACATTGATGACTGCTGACGGTGTAATGACCGATAAGCCGCTCTACTTCTTCCTTGAAAGATACATGCAGTCGTTCCGTGACGAAATGATTCAGTTTGTTGATGCTGTTCAGAATGACAAGCCCACACCGACAACCGGTGAGGACGGACTTGCTGCAATTCTTATCGCTCTTGCAGCAAAGAAGTCTGTTAAGGAAGGCAGACCCGTTAAGCTTTCTGAAATAGTCTGATTTGAAATTTTTATCGGGACTGTAGCATTATTGCAGTCCCGTTCGTTTGGTTTTGCGCTTAATAGCTTAGCGCAGTATTTTCGATATTTTGCATCCTGAAAGGTTTGGTGTCAATTATGCATATCAGAGGTCCAAAGGAATTTCCATACGGCTATACTGCGATTTCAACAATGGATAATGAGGAGCAAAAGTCACTCATGGATTTTGGTATTCTCCGAATGAATGAGGGCGATGTCTTTTCCGAAAGTCAGCACCTTGAGCGTGCATATCTGCTTGTTAAAGGAAAAGCAAAGCTTTCTTATGACGATAAAGAAGTAGTTATTGAACGGGAAAACTGCTTTGATTATGAGCCATGGGTTCTTCATGTTTCAAATGATGTCAATGTAACAATCACCGCTCTTGGTGAAAGTGAGTGGTGCGTTCACAGAACGGACAATGAAAAGTCTTTCCCCTCAAAGCTTTATACTCCTGAGGAATGTGCAAGCGAAAACAGGGGAAAGGGCACAATGCGTGAGGCTTCAACAAGAATAGTCAGAACGGTTTTCGATTATTCAAATGCGCCTTACTCAAACCTTGTCCTCGGCGAAGTCATTGGTTTCCCGGGAAAATGGAGCAGTTATCCGCCCCATAATCATCCTCAGCCGGAAATCTACTACTATAAATTCAATCCCGAAAACGGATATGGATTTGCAGAGTTGGATGAAACGGTTTATAAGACCCATAACAACTCAACCGTTTTCATCGTCAACGAGGAAACTCATCCGCAGACCACTGCTCCCGGCTACGCAATGTGGTATCTTTGGGTTATCCGTCACCTTGACGGCAATCCCTATATAACGCCTTATTTCATTCCGGAACACCGCTGGGTCACAGATCCGGAAAACGAAAAGATAATGTGGCCGCCGGAGAAAGGGGAATAATCTATGAAACTGACAATGGCGCAAGCTCTCGTAAAATTTCTTGACAATCAGTATGTTAACTTTGACGGAAAGGAAACAAAGTTCGTAAACGGAATCTTTGGCATTTTCGGTCACGGTTGTGTTGTCGGAATAGGTCAGGCTCTTGAACAGGGCGGCCATTCCCTCACATATTATCAGGGACATAACGAGCAGGGCATGGCTCATGCAGCAATTGCCTTTGCGAAGCAGAAAAAGAGGCGGGAAATTATTGCCTGCACCTCTTCAATCGGGCCGGGCGCCCTCAACATGGTCACTGCCTGCGGAACGGCAACAGCAAACAGAATTCCCTTGCTTGTTCTCCCCGGCGATACCTTTGCCTGCCGTCAGCCCGATCCGGTTTTGCAACAGATTGAACAGCCATATTCAATCGGTATTACTTCAAACGATGCCTTCAGACCTGTCTGCAAATACTTTGACAGAATTGAACGCCCGGAACAGCTCATGACCGCTTGCATCAATGCAATGCGTGTCCTTACCGATCCGGCGGATACCGGTGCTGTCTGCATTGCAATGCCGCAGGATGTTGAAGCCGAAGCCTTTGACTATCCTGAGCACTTCCTCAAAAAGCGTGTCTGGTATATGGACAGAAGAATACCGTCAGAGCGCGAAACGGATGCTGCTGTTGAAATGATAAGAAACGCAAAAAAGCCGATGATGATTGTCGGCGGAGGCGTAACCTACAGTGATAGCTATAAATCAGCACTCGCATTTGCGGAAAAATATAATATTCCCATTGGTGAAACGCAGGCCGGAAAGGGTCAGATTCCGTGGAATCACCCACTCAACATGGGCGGTGTCGGTGTTACAGGAACAGGTGCTGCTAACGCAATCGCAAAGCAGACAGACCTTGTAATTGCCGTCGGAACAAGACTTACCGACTTCACAACCTGCTCAAAATGGGGCTTTCAGAATCCGGATGTCAAAATGCTTTCAATCAATGTCTGCGCTTTTGATGCCTTTAAAATGGATAGTGTTGCCGTTATCGGTGACGCAAAGGAATCACTCGACAGGATTTCAGGAAAGCTTGACAGCTATAAATCCTCTTGGAGCGATGAATACAAAAATGCGCAGTCAGAGTTTTTCAGGGAAATTGATCGCAGCTTCGGTGTCAAGCTTGAAAACGGTTTTTCGCAGACTCGTGCGCTCGGAATAATTAATGAAGTTATTGCTGACGATTCGGTTGTTCTTGCGTCATCCGGTTCGCTTCCCGGTTGTATGCAGAGGCTTTGGAAGTCAAAGAGCGAGTATACATATCATGTTGAGTACGGCTTTTCCTGCATGGGATATGAGATTTGCGGAGCGCTCGGCGCAAAGCTTGCCTGCCCGGATAAGGAAGTATATACAATGGTCGGCGACGGCTCGTTCCTCATGCTCCACAGCGAGCTTTATACTGCCGTTCAGGAAAGGGCAAAAATCAATGTTATGCTCTTCGATAACAGTGGTTGGGGCTGCATAGAAAATCTGCAGAACAATCAAGGCACCGACACCTTTGGAACCCGTTTCACTATGAGAACGGACACAGGTCTTGACGGTGAGGTTATCGTTACCGATTATGCAAAAATTGCCGAGGGCTATGGCTGCAAGGCATACCGTGTGACGAATGAGGAAGAATTGTATGCAGCTTTGGAGGATTCCGAAAAGCAGACTGTTCCCTGCCTTTTCGATATCAAGGTTGCTCATAAGTCAATGTCCGATGGTTATGATTCTTGGTGGAGAGTGGGCGTTGCTGAGGTTTCAACAAGTGAAACCGTTCAGAAAGCCTTTGAAGATATGAAAGAAAACATTGCAAAAGCAAGACTCTATTGATAAAAAAGGAGAAATAAAAATGCTTAATAAAGAAAAAGTTCAGCTTGCCATTGCCCCAATTGCCTGGACAAATGATGACCTTCCTGATCTCGGTGCGGAAAACACCTTTGAACAGTGTGTAAGTGAAATGGCTCTTGCCGGATTCACCGGAAGCGAAATCGGCAACAAATATCCGAAGGATGTTGAAACCCTCAAACATAAGCTTGATGTCAGAGGAATGAGAATCTGCAACGCATGGTTTTCCTCACTTCTGCTTTCAGAGGGTTATGACGCAACTATCGAAGCGTTTATCAAACACAGAGATTTTCTTCACGCTCTCGGCGCAAAGGTAATCGGTGCTTCCGAGCAGGGTAACAGTATTCAGGGCAAGCCTGTTTCAATTTTTGGCGAAAAGCCGGTTTATACCGATGAACAGTGGGCACTTGTTGCAAAGGGCTTTAATGAAATGGGTAGGCTTGCAAAGGAAAAGGGAATGTATTTTACCGTTCATCATCACATGGGAACGGGAGTTCAGACAACAGAGGAAATTGACAAGCTGATGGAGCTTACCGATCCTGATTTGGTATATCTACTTTTCGATACCGGACACCTTTCTTTCAGCGGTGAGGATGCCGTTGCGGTTCTTAAAAAGTATGTTCATCGTGTCAAGCATGTTCATCTCAAGAGCATTCGCCAAAGTGTTATTGACGAGGCAAAAATCAAAGGATACAGCTTCCTTGACTGTGTTCGTGCCGGTTCGTTTACCGTTCCCGGTGACGGAGATTTTGATTTCACTCCGATTTTTGATATTCTTGCTGAAGCCGACTATGAAGGCTGGGTAGTTGTTGAGGCGGAGCAGGATCCCGCAAAGGCAAACCCGTTTGAGTATGCCGTACTTGCAAGAAACTATATTAGAGAGAAAACCGGACTCTGATTTTCCGTGATAAGGAGTGTCGTTGATGAAAAAGTTTAGTTTTTATCAGATTACGGATTTGCATTATTATGCAAATGAGGAAATCGGATCATACGGAAAGTACTTTGATCTTCGTTGCGATATGGATCAGAAGTGCGTTGCTGAATCCGGCGCAATAATCGATGCTGCATTTGAAGAGCTTGCCGCCGATAAGGACAACGATATTATAATTATTTCAGGTGACCTTACCTATGACGGAGAAAAAATCAGCCATGATCTGCTTCTGAAAAAGCTTGAAAAGCTAAAAAATGCCGGCAAGAGAGTTTTTGTGACTTTTGCAACGCATGATTTTGATAATAATGCCCGCGGGTATAGCGAAATAGGGGAATTTAAACTTGAAGAGTATACCCGTGCGCAACTGCGTGAACATTACAAGGACTTTGGATGGAACGAGGCAATTGCTGAGCATGTTCCCTCATACTCTTATGCAGTAAAAATGAACGACGAATGGCGTTTGCTCATGCTGAATGATGACGGTGACGGAATGGCTTTCTGCGGCTATGATGACACTCTTATTGAATGGATTAAGAAGCAGGCAAAAGAAGCAAAGGAAGCGGGGGAAAGGGTAATCGCTGTTACTCACCATCCGATGCTTCCGCCGGGCGTTATTTATCCTCTGTTTTCACATAGGGATATGCTTGGCGGCTATGAGGTTAATGCACCGCTTTTTGCCGACCTCGGAATTCAGTTCTGCTTCACCGGACACACCCACATGCAGTCAGTTTCTTTCATTGACACTGCACGCAAAAACCGTCTTTATCACATCAACACCGGTTCAATTGCTGCTTATCCTGCGCCTTTCAGAAAGATGACCGTTACCGATGACGGAATAGATGTTAAGACCTTCAACCTCAACAATTTCAATGGGGATTTCAAAGGAAAAACAGCTCAGGAATATATGAGAGAGCATTTCCTTTTTATGATCAAAGATATTTTTTGTTCAATGGAAAACGATATTGAGCATTTTAAGCAGCTTGCAAAGGGTTTCAGTATGGATGAAAAGACAGTAGATGCCCTCAAGCCTGTTCTGAAGATACTTGGAAAGGTAATCAACGGTCTGACATTCAAGTCGCTCGGTCGGTTGCTTCTGGTCAGCTCAAAAATTGACCCGATGATTGAAAATGTTAAAGTCAGGGATTTTCTTTTGGAACTCGTTATCAATCT
>JAEDHZ010000094.1 GCA_016292705.1 Clostridiaceae bacterium | reverse complement strand
ATTTTCAAAATCAGGTTTAAAGTAATCACTTTCTTCTGCGGCATAAGTCGTAATTGAATAAACAGAAAACAAGACCAGCAAAACAATGATTTTCAAGCATCGTTTCATCATTTTATGTACATTAGTGCGGTTTCAACGACCGATTCAATGAGTGGCACGCAAAACAGGATTATAATTATTCCTCCGGTCAGTTCAACAGTATCACCGAGAGCTTTGTTTCCGCTCTCACGGCACAGAGATGCGCAAACAGTGCAGGAAGCGCTGACAACGGCACCTTTGATAAGCACAGTAATATAAGACTTTTCAACAATATCCGGTATCACTTCATCAAAAAAATTTCCGAGTTTTTTTGATGCTGTGCTTATTATTACACCGACAACAACGACAACAAAGCAAAGCTGAAGCAGGACAACATACTCAGGACGAATATCACGAAGAAGGGAGGAAAAAACAGCGCACGCAACGGCAATAACAGCAATTTTCAATATCAGGCTCAAAACTCAATCAACTCTTTCACGCTTTCAAAAAGACCGCCAATCTCAGGAACAAGCATAAGCAGAACTATTATTATGCCCATAAGAGTCGTAAGCGTTGCATATTCGCTTTTTTCCGCCCTTGAAAGCAACTGATTAAGAATTGAGACTATTATTCCGATTGCCGCAATCTTAAAAATTAAGTCAATCTTCATTTTTTCCTCTCTCTTCAGATAATAATCATAAAAACAATTCCGCCGAAGAAAACTCCGGAAAACAGAAAAAGTTTTGCATATCTTTCCTTTGCACTGACAGCATGAGTCAATGCAGATTCAAAGCGTTCAAAATAATAGGCAAGAACATCCTCAACCCCGTTTATGTCACATGAGCAAACCGTTTTCCCGAATTGCATAATCAAGTTAATCTCATCTTTTCCGATACACAAAGGAAAACGGACAAGGCTTTCCTCCCATGCAACCGGGAAATCCTTTCCGGTTTTCAGCATTTCGGCACAGGAAGAAACAAAACCCAGATCATGAACCGAAAAGCTGTCAGAGATTCTTAAAATCACCTCCGGGAAAGGCAGAAGATAGTGTGTTACCTCGAGCCTTACAAGCCGGAAAAAGACAAGGAGCTGTTCAAGGCTTTTTTGACGCTTTGAAAGGCGTTCAGCAAGCATTGCTCCGCATACCGTTGCCGCAAGCCAGACCAAAACGCCTCCTGTATATTTCATCTTTTATCTCCCCGGCTTCAAAAACATTTTCAATTTTTCCCGGCTCCCCGCCACCTTTAAGAAGAACAACCGTTTCAAAGCATCCGATTTCAAGAAGCTTTTCGACCTGTCTTCGCCTGATAAGCTCTTCAAAACCTGAGGCATGAACAGTAACAACAAATGTTATACCGCTGTTTGCACCCTGGGCAATTGCTTCAAGCTCGCTGTCAGACGCAATCTCATCGCAGGCTATCACCTGCGGAGACATTGTTTTCACCGCAGTGAGAATGGCGCAGGATTTCGGGTATCCGGTCAAAACATCTGTATTTATGCCGACATCGTTCTGGGCAATTCCATTTTTCATTGCAGCAAGCTCGCCACGCTCATCAATTGCACAGACCTTGAAACTATCCGTTCCGCCAAATCCTGAAAGCTGACGAACAAGATCACGCAATACCGTTGTTTTTCCGCTCGACGGAGGTCCTGCAATAATCATGCCGGCATTGTTGCTCACGCTCATGTTACACAAAACATCACTTGCACAGCCTTTTATCTCGCGAGCAACTCTGATGTTCAGAGAGGAAATGTCCCGTATGGTTGAGACATCTCCGCCGCAGGTGCAGACTGCTGTTCCGGTAAGACCAACCCTGTGTCCGCCGAAAGCCGTCACAAAACCGCTTGCAATACTCGTCTGAAACGAATGAACTGAAAACTCGCAGAGCCGATTGAATGAGTCAACAAGTTCAGCCTTTGTGCAGACAACGGCGTTTTTCGGTTCGGTTGTCACCCGTGAATCAGGCTTCAGCATGATACTTTTCCCGGAGACAGACAAAACAACAGGCTTTTCACTCCGTAGCCGTACCTCGGTTGTCCGCTCTTTTATTGCAGGGTCAACCGAAAGCAGAATCTTTTTCAGATTGTCCGAAAGAAACGCTATTGCCGAATTGAACCGTTCCATTATTTCAACCTCCTTCCGGTTTGATAATAGATATGTGTACAAGTCCTTTCTTAGAACGGACAAGACTGATTTTTGATAAACTTCTTGAACTATTGAAAAAAATATAGTATTATGTATAAAGCTTGAATCAACTGTTGCGGCATATTTGATTTATCAATGCGTTGCGATTGAAAAACACTCGGAAAGAAGGCTAATAATGAGTAAAAAGAAAAGCAACATCCTTTTTGACAACCGATATCTTTTTATCTCTTTCGGTGCAACGGCCGGGCTGATGCTTGTTGTTTACATCTGCACCCAGGTTTTCCCGTTCGGAGATAATACTGTTCTGAGAATGGATCTCTATCATCAGTACGGTCCGTTGTTCAGTGAACTTTATGACAGAATTTTCAGCGGCTCATCGCCTAACTATTCCTGGGTCAGCGGACTCGGAAGCTGTTTCCTCGGAAACTATTTTAACTATCTTTCAAGCCCTATAGGTGCAATTGTTGTTTTCTTCGGACATTCCAATATTCCGGAGGCTATAGCAGCAATGGTTGTGATTAAAGCTGCACTTTCCTCGGCAACATTTGCCTATTACATCAAAAAGTCACTCCACAGCCAGTCCCCTGCAACGGTTGCGTTCGGTATTCTTTATTCCTTCTGTGCATATATGCTTGCATATTACTGGAACATCATGTGGCTTGACGCAATGGTTTTGCTCCCGCTGATTCTTCTTGGAATTGAACGGATTCTTGATCACGGAAAAATCGGTTTGTATACAGGTGCGCTTGCTCTCTCACTGTTTTCAAATTACTATATGTCATACATGCTTTGCATCTTTTCCGTTATATACTTTATTTACTACAGCATTATCAATCCATCGAACAGCAAGGTAATAAGCACGGAATACCAGAGCAAGCATCCAAAAGGACTTTACAGAAAACTGCGCAACAGCCGCTTTTTCCATGGTGGTGTTCTTTTTGCCGCTTCCTCACTTCTTGCTGCCGGTCTCATGGCTTTTGCGCTCATTCCAACCTACAAAATTCTTCAAAGCTGTTCGGCAACATCAGGAACTTTCCCGAGTGAAGTCAAGAGCTATTTCACATTCTTTGATTTCTTTGCTAACCATTTCGGAAGCCTTACAACAACAATAAGAAGCAGCGGAGATGATGTTCTTCCGAATGTATACTGCGGAATCGTCACAATAATTCTTGCTATTCTGTACTTCTTCACAAAATCGATTTCAAAAAAGGAGAAGTTGGCAACAATCGGACTTCTTGCCGTTTTCTTCGTTTCGTTCAATTTCAATATTCTCAACTACATCTGGCACGGAATGCATTTCCCGAACGATCTGCCTTATCGCTTTTCGTTCATGTATTCTTTCATTCTGCTCGTCATGGCATACAAAACCTTCCTGAGGCTCAAAGAGATTTCCTCAAGGCAGATTGGTCTTGTCGGCGCTTTGCTTGTTCTTTTCGTTGCTATTGTTGAAAAGGTCAAGTCCAAGAATGTCGGAACAGGAACAGTTTATATCACCCTGATTTTCATTGTGTTCTATGTTCTTATGCTTACAGTTCTGAAGGACAAGCGCTTTTTCACAGGTTCGCTTGCTGTTCTGATGTGCATCTGCGTTTGCAGCGAAGTCATAATCTGTGACACAAGCGCTTTCCCGAACTCAATAACAAGATCCTCCTATGAAGGAGATTATGATGACTTCAGAAAGATCAAGGCTTCAATAGATGCCGAAGAAAACGACAAATTCTACCGGATGGAGCTGACCTATCTCAGAACACGAATGGATAACTGCTGGTTCGGCTACAACGGTGTTTCTGTCTTCTCGTCCATGGCATACGAAAAGCTTGCAAAGCTTGAGGATCATCTCGGTCTTATGAGCAACCGGATCAACAGCTATAACTACGATGCCCAGACACCTATATACAACATGATGCATTCAATCAAGTATGTTGTTAACAACACTTCTCCCGATGTGCTCTCAAGCAAGTATTATGAAAAGCTTTCAACTGTTGACAAGTTTACTGCATACAGAAACAATTACTACCTGCCGCTTGCATACTGCGTTGATAATGCGGTTGAGCAATGGAACATTCAGCCGGATCTCACAAATCCCGATCCGTTTGAAGTTCAGAATGACTTCTTCAAAAAAGCCACCGGAGAAACCTCAGACCCTCTTATTAAGGTTCCGTTTGATTCAATCAATTATACAAATGTTGATCCGTTCACCGAAAGTCTTGAGCAAAACGACTTCCACTTTGACAAAACCGAAAAAGAAACAGACGCAAGCGCAACATTCCGAATTACTGCAAAGGAATCCGGCAACTACTATCTCTACTACTATGTTGAAGGCGGAGAATCAAAGGATGTTACCGTGACATCACCTTGCGGCTCATTTTCCTCCTCAACAAGCTTTGACTGTCTGTTCGATATCGGTACCGTTGCAAAGAACGATAGCATAACCGTTTCCGTTCCGTTTGAAAAGGACAGCGGTGGCATGAAGCTTTATGTTTACAGAATTGACGATGCCGTGTTCGAGAGAGGATTTAATAAGCTCTCCCAAAACACAATGGACATCATAACATTTGATGATACCCTTGTTGAAGGTACATTTACGGCAGAAAAAGATTGCCTTCTTTATACCTCAATTCCTTATGATAAGGGCTGGTCAATTACGATTGACGGAGAAGAGGTCAAACAAGGTGATATCGTTGCTGTTGGTGACGCTCTTATCGGAATAAGAGTCGGAAAGGGCGATCACAATATCACATTCTCCTATGAACCGGTCGGTCTCATGGCAGGAATCTTCATATCTGCTTTTGTTGCCGCACTTGCGCTTCTTATCCTTATTATCAAGCTCCTCAAAAAGAGATTCAGCAAAAAGGGAACCAAAAAACCTGTATATGCACCCGTTAATACCGATGTTGACTTCTGTGTATACTACGACTACAACGACGATATTGTTGAAAGCGTTCCCAACGAACCGACAGAAGTTGTTGATGCTCCGATTGAAACGATTGAGATTTCGGCACCTTTAGTAGCGGAGGTTAAAAAAGCCTCTCCGGAAAAGGAAGTTTTTTCGCCGGGAAATTACAAGCGTGATGTTCAAAGAGAGGTTTTTGCTCCGACAGAAAAGCCCACAGCAATTGAATCAGTTACCGCAAAGGAATGGAACGAAATCTTCGGCGAAAATGAATAATGAAAAATCAGTCCTACCGTAAAACGATGCGGTGGGACTGATTTGCAAAGAGGTGTTTTTCTTGAAAATATTAATTATCAGACACGGTGATCCGGATTATATCAAAGACTCGCTGACAAAAAAGGGAAAGCATGAGGCCAATTTGCTCAGTGAAAGAATTGAAAAGCTCAATCCGGATTACATATATTCATCTCCGCTTGGCAGGGCAAAAAAGACAGCAAAAATTGCAACAAAACCGCTCAAGAAGGAAATAACAGTTCTGCCCTGGCTCAGAGAGTTTGAAGGTAAGGTGGGCACAGGCATTTTCAAGGAAATCTGTTGGGACAGACTTCCCGGATGCTGGACACAGCATGACGGACTTTATACTGACAAGTGGTACGATTGCGCCATGATGAAAGGCACAAATGTGCGTTCGGAATATGAAAAAGTTGCAAAGGGACTTGATGAATTACTTAAAAGCCACGGATACGAGCACAGCGGGAAAATATTCAAGGTCAATGAGCCGAATCATGACACAATTGTTTTGTTCTGCCATTTCGGTGTTGAATGCGTTATTCTCTCACACCTGATTTCCGTCAGTCCAATGCCGTTATGGCATAACTTTGCTGCACTGCCTACCTCGGTAACAACATTAGTTACCGAGGAAAGGCGAAAAGGTGTTGCTGCATTCCGTATTCTTTCCTTCGGAGATATCAGTCACCTATACAAAGGAAATGAAGAACCGTCCTTCGCCTGTCGTTTCTGCGAATGCTTTGAAGATGACACCCGTCACGACTGAGTTTATTGTTACCTGCTGTTCACTAAAACAATTGACAATAAACACCGAAATGATTATACTTATTGTTGTCTGCAAATACAGATGTATAGTATTATTTTTAAAATCAAGAGAGGAGAAAACAAATGGATTCAGAATACTCAGCCCTCTTCACTCCTTGGAA
>JAEDHZ010000093.1 GCA_016292705.1 Clostridiaceae bacterium | reverse complement strand
ATCATCTTGCTGCGGTAGTGAGAGCCTTTGATTTTTCCGACTGCTTTTGCAAGTAAAATACCTGCGCCTGCTGCCGGATTAGGGCCTGCTGTTCCGCAGAAGACTGCGCCGGTGAGCTCATCGGCATATTTTCTTGTGAAAGAACGGGAAACGAATGAGCCCATTGAATGACCGAAGAAGATATACGGCTTTCCGGGATTCTCCTTTTTGCCGATTTCCATGAGCTGACGGCAGTCGCCGATGAAGTTCATCCAGCCGTCCTTTTCGCCGAAGTAACCGAGTTCGTCATCGTTCCTGACGCTTTTTCCGTGACCGAGATGGTCGTTGATATAAACGGCAAAGCCGTTGTCGCAAAGAACGGAAGCAAACTTTTCATATCTTTCAAGGTGCTCCGCCATTCCGTGGGCAATCTGGATAACAGCTTTTACGCTTTCCCTGTCTTCGGGAAAGAACGAACAAGCATGAATATCAGCAAGATTGGAAACGGACGGGAAATAAAACTCTTTTTTAACAGCCATAACAATACCTCCGATTGCATATAATGCAATATATTATAAAAAACATTTTACCATATTTTTTTGTTTTTTTCACCGTTTGGGTTCAATATTCTTTCCGTAAAAATGAACAAAATATCGCCTTTGTTTTTGACAAAAGCGATAGCCGACTGAGGATGAAATTTAAGACAAAACGGAATAATAGATGAGCGGGTTGAAAAAAACATCAAAAAAAACCATATAAGTACAAAAAAGGGGACTCAAAAATGAAAACAAGTGAACATTTGTGTTGACAAATCGATTTTTTCGGCTATAATAAAGTCATAGAAAACAAGAACGAATGTTCGGGCGTGTTCGCCCGACTCGGATATAATTCAGGAGGGTTTTACAATGTTTACATCACCGGTTATGTTTTTCTCAGTTTATATTCCGCTTGTTGTCCTTGCGGTTCTCGGAATAATTTTTGAAGAAAGGCTTATCGCCTTTGAGCAAAAGCTCAAAAGGGCCTTTTCAAAGAACACGAATCGCAAAAATTCAACATGCCGTGAGATTCCCCGTTCTGTTGCATTTAACGCACAGAATTCGGCAAAGGGGCGCAAAAGGGCGGGAAGAGCTGCCTGATTGCAAACAATAACGGCTAACTTGTTTTTTCGGTAGTTTTATCACTTTCACTTTATATCATCATATCAAAAGCCGCCTGCTTCCGGGTTTTCCGTGAGCAGGCGGTTTTGCGGTTTGAAAAGCGGTTTTGTTATACTATAATATATATCAATCCTTTGCTTCATACCATGTTTTGCCCGTGTGTACCTCGGCAAGAAGCTTCACACGCATTTTGCAGGCATTTTCCATTTCCTCTTTCAAAAGTGAGCAGACCTTTTCTTTTTCCGATTCATCACATTCAACAATCAGTTCGTCGTGCACCTGCATGATGAGCTTTGCGCTTTCTGTTTCTTCGGAGAGCCGTTGCGAAACCTTTACCATTGCAATCTTAATGATGTCCGCTGCGGTGCCCTGAACCGGCATGTTGCGTGCAACCCTTTCGCCGAAAGCCTGGAGCATTTTGTTTGCGGCGGTGAGTTCGGGAAGATAACGGCGGCGTTTGAAAAGCGTTTGCGCAAAACCGTCCTCCCGTGCTGTTTCAACAACCTGCTTCATATAGCGGTCAATGCCGTTGTAATGATGAAGATAGCCTTTGATATAGGAGTCCGCCTCCTTGCGAGAAACACCGATATCCTTTGCAAGCGAGAATGCACCGATTCCGTAAACAATTCCGAAATTGACGGCCTTTGCTCTGCTTCGCATCAGCGGCGTCACCATGTGCAAGGGCATATTGAACACCTGAGAGGCGGTTATTGCGTGGATGTCATCGCCGTTTTTGAAGGCGGAAAGCATTGTTTCATCTCCTGCAATATCCGCAAGAACCCGAAGCTCAATCTGTGAGTAGTCAGCATCAACAAGCACTCTGTTTTCTCCTGCGGTGAAAAAGCGCCGTATCTCCCTGCCTTCCTTGTAGCGCACGGGGATGTTCTGAAGATTCGGCTCAAGGGAGGAGATTCTTCCGGTTCTTGTTTCGGTCTGGTTGAGCGTTGAACGGATTCTTCCGTCCTCTTCAATCTGCTTGAGAAGACCGTCGCAGTAGGTTGATTTGAGCTTTGCAAGCATACGGTATGAAAGAATGTCTGCAACAACGGGATATTCGTCTGCCAGAGCTTCAAGAACCTCTGCGCTTGTTGAGTAACCGCTTTTGGTTTTCTTTTTTGCCGGAATACCCATTTTTTCAAACAGTGCCTCGCCGAGCTGCTTCGGAGAATTGAGGTTGAACTCAAAACCGACAAGCGAGAAAATCTTTTCGCTGATTTCATCAATGCGAAGCTCAAGTTCTTTTCCGTAGCGTGCAATCTCGTCCCGGTCAACAAGAAAACCGGTGTTCTCCATTGAAGCAAGAACCTTTGCAAGCGGCTGTTCAATTTCATAAAGCAGATATTCCTGACCGTTTTCCTCAATTTCGGCGGCGCACTTTTTGCAGACGCCTTTTATGGCGGCGGCACTTTGAGCAAACTTTTTCAAATTCTCCGGGCAGTCAATTTCGGGGACATAAACACTGAACGAATCTGCAAGGCGCAGAACATCATAGCTGCTCGCAGAGGGGTTGAGGATGTAACCGGCAAGGGTGGTGTCAAAGGAGAGATTGGAAAGCGAGGCTCCGATGTTTTCGGCATAACGGTAAAGGCTTTTGCTGTCGGCAGTGAATTTCTTACAGTCTCCCTCAAGAAAGCTTTTTGCAAATGATTCAAAGTCAAAGCAGTTTGATTCAACAAGCCGGACTTCGTTGTCTATGCAAAAATAAAAGGCTTTGACTTTTTGATTCTCATATTCACTGACAAAATATGCCTCTCCGGCGTTTTTTAATTCGCCGAGCAGACCGCAGAGATCCCGTTCCTCTTTGAAATTGACTCTGCTTTCCTTTTGATTCGGTTCGGAAGCGACGGAAGCTCCCTCACGGGTAAGACCGAGCTTTTCAATCATTGAAAACATTTCAAGCGAAACAAGAAGCGTTATTGCCTGCTTTGCGTCAGGAGCTTTTTTTTGATAACTTTCCATATCAGTATCAATCGGAGCGTCAAGGCAGATGGTGCCGAGCTTTTTTGAAAGATATGCGCTGTCCTTTCCGGCTTCAAGCTTGTCGTGGACGCCCTTTTTGATGTCGAGCGAGTCAAGATCTGAATAAATTTTGTCAATTGTTTTGAAGCGTCTGATGAGGTCGGCGGCAGTTTTCTGACCGATACCTGCAACGCCGGGAATATTATCAGAGGTATCTCCCATGAGTGCTTTGATTTCAATCATACCCTCCGGAGCAACGCCGTATTCCTCCATGAGCTTTTCTTTGTCATAGACAACCGTTTGCGGTTTTCCCATTTTTGTTGAGGCAAGCATCACAACGGTGTTGTCGGAAACAAGCTGAAGTGAGTCACGGTCGCCCGTTGCAACAAAGCAGCGGTCGTCTCCCTTGACACAGGCGCTCAGCGTGCCGAGAATATCATCCGCTTCAAAGCCCTCTTTTTCAACAAGGGTATATCCGAGCGAGGAAAGCAGCTTTTTGAGTATCGGCAGCTGACTTGCAAGCTCCGGCGGCATACCCTTGCGTCCGGCCTTGTATTCGCTGAACATTTTATGGCGGAAGGTTGGTGCTTTGAGGTCAAAAGCAACAGCAACATGGCTCGGTTCGCATTCCTCCTCAAGCTTCAGCAGAATATTCATAAAGCCATAGATGGCATTGGTGAACTGACCGTCCTTGGTTGAAAGCAGTTTGATTGCATAAAACGCACGGTTAACAATGCTGTTTCCGTCAACAACAAGAAGTTTCATACGGTTACCTCCGAAGTTTGAATGAATATAATTAAGTATACCACAAATTCCACCAAAAGGGTGGATTTTTTTCAAGTTTGTGTTAAAATATATCAATCAGAAAAGAATGAGGAATTTATAATGAGGATCGGTAACCTTGAAATTGACGGCCGCACTGCCGGTCTTGCGCCGATGGCGGGCGTTGCGGACATGGCGTTTCGTGAACTTTGCTGTGAATACGGCGCAACCTATGTTGTCAGCGAAATGGTCAGCTCAAAGGGTCTGACAATGTGCGACAGAAAAAGCAGAAAGCTTCTTCTCCTTTCGGAAAATGAGCGTCCTGCGGCAGCGCAGCTTTTCGGCAGTGATCCGGACATTATGGCGCAGTCGGCAGTGGAATGTCTTGCCTATTCTCCGGATGTTATTGATATCAATATGGGCTGTCCTGCGCCGAAGATTGCCGGAAACGGTGGCGGAAGCGCACTCCTGAAAGACCCCGTTCTTGCCGAAAGAATCATAAAGGCTGTTGCCGATGCGGTTGATATTCCCGTTACGGTGAAAATCAGGCTCGGCTGGGACGAAGAGCACATCAACGCAGTTGAAATGGCGAAAAGGGCACAAAATGCCGGGGCAAAGGCAATCACGGTTCACGGGCGGACAAGGCAGCAGATGTATGCGCCGCCGGTTGACACAAAAACAATTGCACTTGTGAAAAGGAGTGTTGAAATCCCCGTTATTGCAAACGGCGATGTTACCGACGGAATCTCTGCGGCAAAGATGCTTGAGGAAACCGGCTGTGATTATATCCTTGTCGGCAGGGGAGCGCTCGGAAGACCGTGGGTTTTCAGTCAGATTAGCGCATTTCTGAAGCATGAAGTGATTCTTCCCGAGCCGCCCGTCAGCGAGCAGATGCGTGTTATGGTGAAGCATATCCGCCGCATTTGTGAATACAAGGGCGAAAAGGTCGGAATAAGGGAGGCTCGCAAGCATGCTGCCTGGTATATCAGGGGTGTTCGGGGTGCAGCAGGCTACAGGCAAAGGGTCGGAACACTTTCAAGCATTGAGGAACTGGAAGAACTTGCTTTTGAAATTTCGGCGAAGAACTGCTGAAAAAACCGAACACCGTTTTTAGTCAGGAAATATATGCAGAGAGGAAACAGCAGATTGTCTGAATATAAATTCTCTTCTTTTTTCTCATTGTGAAAAGTTAATAAAAAATCAATAAAGATTTCAAAAACTACTTGAAATTTGACAAATTTAATGCTATAATCAAGCCAAGATAATAAACAATTACATTAAGGAGGAAATCCACTATGAAAAAAGTATTATCTGTATTTTTAGCAGTTCTCATGCTTTTCGCTGCTCTTTCCGTCAGCTCTTTTGCTGAAGAAGGAACAACAAACACTCCTGTAAAACCCCCGATGGCTTATCATGATTGGTGGGGCGAGGGCGGTCCCTGCACTCCCGAACAGGCTGTTCTTTCGTTCAACCTTAACGGCGGCTCGCTCAAGGCTGAAACTCAGGTTTATAACGAAGAAACCGGCAAGTTTGAATGGAAAGCCGGCAAGGATGTTACCGGAATTTATTACATGGTTCCCCAGGATCGCAACACCATGAAAGGTGGAATGGGCGTTGTTCTTCCCGAAGTTATCGCTCCGGCAGGACAGCAGTTCAACGGTTGGTCTTGCGAAGTCTGCCCCTGCGACATCAGCTATGTAGGCAACA
Source organism: Clostridiaceae bacterium (assembly GCA_016292705.1). GTDB lineage: Bacteria > Bacillota > Clostridia > Oscillospirales > Acutalibacteraceae > UBA6857. The sequence goes on along the minus strand of JAEDHZ010000093.1, from coordinate 738 downwards.
CTTATGCGGCAGCTGCTGCGTTTAAGCTTCCCTTGAACTGTGGCGGAACTCTTATTCAGTTCAGAGCTTCCTACAGCCCTGCAACCATTGAAGAGCCCACCCTTACCAAGGTTGTCGGCATCCTCATGAAGGTTTTCGGAACCATCATCGGTCTCATCGCTTACGGCGGAGATACAGCTAAGGGTATCGCTTTCATGGAGAAAGTTTTCGGCGGTCTCTTTTAATTGATTCTTTCAATGCTTAAAAAGTGATTTTGCGGCGTTGCCATCCGGCAGCGCCGCTTTCCGCTTTCCTGAATTTGTGTTGCGGAGAAAAAACAAGGCCGCATGTTTAACATGACGGTCTTTGTTTTCGGTGGTTTTAAAGTTTTGAAATTCAGACTATTCCTGCCTGCTTCAGTCGCAGGGCAACTCTTTCAGTTTTTTTTGTTGCCGTGGCTCTTTTTCCAATTATTGAGTTGAGCTTCACCGGCTTAATCAGGTACGCATCTGCACCTTTTGAAAGCAACTTCCTCTCGTAGAATTTGTTCTTGAGGGCAGCCATTATGAAGATTTTGACGCCGTATTCTTTGAGCTTTCCGCCGATGGATGAAAGAACATCAAGCGCATCGAGGTTCTTCATGAATGCATCGGCAATAAGGATGTCCGGAACAATGTTTTCAATGATACTTTCAAGTTTTTCTCCGTCAGATTCAACTAATTTAACTTCAAAACCGCTCCTTTCCAGATCAAGAACAAG
>JAEDHZ010000092.1 GCA_016292705.1 Clostridiaceae bacterium | reverse complement strand
TCTTTTACGAGCGAGAGGAAATTTTCAACCGTTGCCGGTGCGTATTCGGGATAAAGCTCAACGATGAACTCTCCGCCGTTTTCCATTGTGAATTTAACTTTTGAATGTTCCATTGAAGAAGCCTCCTTGGTGGTTTCGTTTTTTTCTTTGTCCGGGATTGTGGTTTCGTCCGTTTTGCCGTCTTTGTCTGCTGTCGGAGCGGTTGTCTGACCGGGAGCTGATGTCGGTTCGTTTTTTGAACACGCACAAAAAGCAAGAAGGAGCAGAGAAACGCAAAGCAAAACCGAAAAAAGCTTTTTTGAAGTACCGCTGATAATATCATCCTCTTTCAAAAAATACTGCAAGCTTAATTTGCCTGTGAAAATCTTAATAATTATAACGCATTTTTGAAACTTGTCAAGGGAAAAGAGGTGACATGGACAAAAGTTTATGCTATAATACTACGAAAGAAAGGCGGTGTTGTTTTGAAAGAGAAAAAGAAAATCCCTGTTCAGGTTATTTTCGGAATTCTTTTGGGACTCAGCGTATGGGGCAGCAGCATTTTGCTGACAGGAAAAATTATCATTTTTGAGGAGATTGAACTATACTCTTCCGGGGCTCTTGTTCTTGTTTTTCCTCTGTTGTTTTCCGCTGTATGCGTTCTTGTTTCAAAGCACGCTGTCAAAAGCGGAGAAAAAGCTTTTTTTGTTTCAACAACAATAAGTTTGCTTGTTCCGATGATAGCCCCCGCTTTTTTGCTCTTGCTTGAAATAATCATCAATTCGCAAAAAGATTTTGTCCGAACAGTTGCAAATTGGTTTTATCTGGCTTTTGTTCCCGTTTATATCGGACCATCTTCAATTATTACGCAGCTTGATGCGGCTTTTCCGGATAGAGCAAGATTTGTTGCTGCAATTGTTGCCTGCGTGATAGTAATGCTTTCGGGTTTGATTGCTTCCGTTGTGATTTTCAAAAAGGGGGGAGAAAACTCCTGATAGCAGATGACATTCTGCGTGGTTTTCTGCTGCTGTTTATGAGCAGGCATTTCAGATTATCTGACTGTAAAATCCTAAATTTTCAATTGAAATAACAGACATTTTTTTCCAGGAGAATAAACAAATGAAATCAGAGAGAAAATTTCCCATTGCCGTCATCAGCGAAAAGGCGGAAAGAAGTCTGAAATCCGGTCATGTCTGGGTGTTCGGCGAAGAGGTCAAAGAGCTTATCGGCAATGCGCAGGACGGAGAGCTTGTTGATGTTGTCAACCGAAAAGGCCGCTTCCTCGGAACGGGATTTTTCAACAGCAATTCAAAAATCCGTGTGCGCATCCTTTCAAAAAACGCAAACGACAAATTTGATTCCGCTTTTTTTGAGCGCAGACTGCGCTATTGCTTTGAATACCGCAAAACCGTTATGGGTGAAGATTTTGACTGCTGCCGCCTTGTTTTCGGCGAGGCGGACTCTTTCCCCGGACTAACTGTTGACCGCTTCGGCGATATCCTGGTTACGCAGACGCTTTCCCTCGGCATTGAAAAGCGCAAAAATATCATTTTCCCGCTTATGGTTAAGGTTCTTTCAGATATGGGAGAAACAATTACTGCCGTCTATGAGCGAAATGATGTTGCAATCAGGGAAAAGGAGGGACTTGAGGAAAACAAGGGCTTTTTCTCTGCGCCCGGGCTGCGGACAGACCTTGACGGAAGAACCGTCATCACTGAAAACGGCATCAGGTATAATGTTGATTACATCAACGGACAAAAGACAGGTTTTTTCCTTGACCAGAAGTATAACCGCCTTGCTGCGGGAAAAATTGCAAAGGGGAAAACCGTTCTTGATTGCTTTACTCACACGGGTGCTTTTGCACTCAACTGCGCAAAAATGGGCGCAAAGAATGTTACGGCGGTTGATATTTCAAAGGATGCCGTTGAGCTGACAAGAGAGAACGCAAGGCTTAACAGCCTTTCCAATGTTTCCTTTGAATGTGCAAATGTTTTTGAGCTTCTGACAAAGCTTTATGAAGAAAAGAACAGTCCTTATGACTACATCATTCTTGACCCGCCGGCATTCACAAAAAGCAGTTCTTCGCTCAAAAATGCCGAACGGGGCTATAAGGAAATCAACATGAAGGCAATGAAGCTTCTTCCGCGCGGCGGCTATCTTGCAACCTGCTCATGCTCCCATTTCATGACGGACGAGCTTTTCAGAAAAATGCTGCGTTTTGCCGCCGCAGACGCCGGTGTGTCGCTCAGGCAGATTGAAGCAAGGCAGCAATCGCCCGACCATCCGATACTCTGGAATGTTCCGGAAACCGATTACCTTAAATTCTATATCTTTCAGATTGTCTGATTCATTTTCGGTTGTTCATGTTTTTGAAAGGAGTTGTTATCGTTGATATGCAGAAACTGCAGCGCAGAAATTGACGCCGTATTTGAAATCTGCCCATATTGCAAAAAGGATCCACGAAAGCGCGGATACTTCGGTAAGACAGGGATTGTGCTTGTTCTTGTTTTTCTTGCTGTTGTTGCCGCTGTGGTTTATGCGTCATTGAACTTTCCTGAAATCAAAAGCTTTGCAGTGTCTGCCGCTTCAAAGGTTGCCTCTTTTCAGATTGAGCAAAGGAGATGCACCGGCGAGGAAATCCCGACTTCTGCAACGGGTGAAACCGTTCAGAGCACCGTGAATACCACCGGGGCGGTAAGTTTTGACCTTTGCAGTGCGCCTGTCAATGAAGTCTTTGTTGCCGGTGCGGACGGAAAGCCAATCTCATCTTGTGGGGTGATAACGGCAAAAAAGGCGCAGTTGAAAGATATTACGCAGGCGCAGTTTAAAAGCTTCTGCCTTCAAAGAATAACACGCAGCCGATATCTCTGGCTGACAGTCAGGTTTGAAGACTCAACGGGAATCGTCTTTTTCGGCAACAATGCTTCTTCCGCCGTTTATTGCAAGCTGGATGAAACTGACGCAATCAAAGAGATCCTCGGAAACATTATTCTTTCGGACAGCGGAAACTACACTTATGTTGATGTTCGCTGAGAGACAAAAGGAAACACCGCATACCGTTTCAGTGTGCGGTGTAATTTATTATGCTTTTGATTCTCAGAATGTGAGCTTTTCGTTCATTTCCCTGACGGTGTCTTCGTCAAGCTTGACAATTTCACGGTCATAGGTAAGCATTCCGTTGACCTCAAATTCAACATCCGAAACCTGTGTATAAACGGTTGCGGAAAGTCCCTTTTTCATTGCCGGAATGACCTGGTTTTCGTGCAACTTTCTGTATGCGCAGGTGAGAGTCTCTTTGCTTTTGTACATCTGATAGCCAAAGGATTTCGCCTTGTTCCAGACATGGCCGTCAAGAATCTGGCTGTAGCCGCCGTATTCGCTGAGGACGAACGGTCTTCCGTCATACTTGGGAGCAGTGACGGGAAGAATATAGCGGTGAATACTCCTCAGATCGCAGCCTTTCTGGTCATACCAGCCGCTTGCGTGGTCAACAATTCTTGAAGGATCCTTTGCCTTGACTGCGTCACCGATACGCTTTGCGTCGAATTGGCCCCAGCCTTCATTGAACGGAACCCAGCAGCCGATGGAGGTATGGTTATAAAGAGCATCCATCATCTCAAAAAGCTCTTCTTCAAACTGTGTTCTCCATTCAATTCTGTCACGGTTAAAGGTTGAATACTTGTTGTCCTTGAGGCTTGAATAGATAACGGGGTTGATGAAGCCCTGAATATTCGGCAGAATGCCGGCATGGAAAACATTAAGCTCCTTGCCGCCGCTGACCATATCCTGCCAGACGATCATTCCGAGTCTGTCGCAGTGATAATACCAACGGTCGGACTCAACCTTGATGTGTTTTCTGAGCATATTGAAGCCCAGACGCTTCATTGTTTCAATGTCATAAATAATTGCCTCATCGCACGCAGGGGTAAGACCTCCGTCGCACCAGTATCCCTGGTCAAGAAGACCTTTCTGGAAATACGGCTTGTTGTTGAGGAACAGTCTTGCATAGCCTTCATGCTGACCGATGCTGAACTTTCTCATTCCAAAGTAGCCCTTGACCGTATCAAGAGAATCACCGTTTCTGAGCGTGAGAACAAAGTCATAAAGGAAAGGTTCTTCCGGAGACCAGAGCTTTGCGTTTTGGATTTCAACGCTGTCGTTTGTTCCGATAGCCTTTTGTGCAACAACTGTTTCGCCGTCAAGAATACTGATTGAAAGGTCTCCGCCGCCGGAAACTGTTGTTTCAATTTTCAGTATACCTCTGTCAATATCGGGTGTGAGTTTATACTTTTCAATGTAGTTTTCCGGAACGGCTTCAATCCATACTGTCTGCCATATTCCAGAGGTTGAGGTGTACCAGAAGCCGTGGGAGTGGCTTGCCTGCTTGCCCCTGTTCTGCCAGCCCTCGTCTGTCGGGTCATATACCCAAACAACAAGCTCGTTTTCGCCGTCAATGAGGGCGTCCGTAATGTCTGCGCTGAACGGACAGTAGCCGCCGATATGGGAGGCAACAAGCTTTTTGTTGACAAAGACCTTGCATTCCCAGTCGACTGAGCCAAAATGGAGGAGAACTTTTTTCCCGCTGAAAGAAGCGGGAACGGTAAAGGTTGTTCTGTACCAGAGACGCTGATTTTTGTTGATTTTCCTGCATACGCCGGAAAGGCTGCTTTCAATTGCGAACGGAACACGGATTTTTCCGTCAAAGCTTTCGCACCATTCGGCATCTTCATCGGTTATGGCGTAATCAAACATTCCGTTGAGATTCAGCCAAGTGTCTCTGACCATCTGCGGACGGGGATATTCCTGATGAGGCTTGTCGCACATTGCGCTCTCTGTCCAGCGGGTTTTTAATGTTATCATCGTGTTGCTCCTTTTTCTCTCTGTTATTTTATATATGCTGCGGACACCCAACCGGAAATTCCGCGTGTAATATCGGTAACATATACCCAGCCCGGGTTCTTGCTGCTTTCGCCCTTGACTGAAACGGGATAGCCCTTTCCGAGATAGCGGATGGTGTCATAGTTTGTTCCGGGACCTTTTCTGAGCCTGAGACCTTCAGAAACGGCAACAGTCTTTGTTTTCGGGCTTGAGTATGTCTTATCGGGCGAAACAACACCGGAAACCTTGACCTCGCTTTCTGCAACAGGTCTTTCCTTTGCAAGAAGGCTCGAATTTACCCAGCCGTAAACACCGTAACGGGGATAGTATACATAGCTGAATCCGTTTTCTTCGCCATAGACCTTGACCTCGCCGCCGACGGAGAGGGAGGAACAGACCGAAGAAGCCGAAGACGGGCGCAGTCTCACAGAGGCACCGTTGACAGTGGCATATCTTGTGAACGGTGTTGAATAGTATTTATCCGGCTTTTTGAGCGTTTGTGCGGCGGTTGCCGGAACGGTTGTTGAATATGGTCTTGTTGTTGTGTAAGCGGTTGTTGTATATTCTTTGGTGGTTGTTGTGTAAGCAGTTGTTGTGTATTCCCTGGTGGTTGTGGTATATGGCCCGGTTGTTGAGGGTACAGTTGTCCTTTCGGGTTCGGTGGTCTTTGTTGCTGCGGTTGAGCTTTCGGACGGTTTTGCGGTTTTGCTTTCGTCCTTTTCGGTTGTACTTTCGGTTGTGCTCTCAGTTGTGCTTTCCGTTGTTGATTGCTTTGAGGGTTCTGTTGTTTTTTTCGCTGTTGTGGATTCGGTTGTCTGTGTTGCCGGAGCTGAGGTGCTCTCGTCCGTGCTTTCGGTTGAGGTTGCCTTTTTAAAGACGGAAAGGATGTCGCCCGTGCCGCTTTTCACTGCATTTACACCGACAACAATGACGGCAACAAGCACCAGCGCAAGCACTGCAATGGCGACGGTACCTTTTTTGCTCTTTGAGGGCTTTATATACATGTCATCGTCATCATCTGAGTTTTCGTCGTCATAGTCATTGCTTTCCGCTTTTTCCTGGGCGGCAAAGACTGCCGACGGCTCATCGTCAGCCGGGTGAAGCTCGGCAAAGGGATCATCCTCTTCAAGGTCGTTTTCCGCCTCGGCGGCTTCCTCGTTGCTCCTTATTGTGTTGTAATCCTCAAGAGCAGTCGGCGCCTTTGGAACATATTCCGGAACAGAGAAATCCTCTTCAGGCTGTTCAACAAGAACAGTTTCCTCGGGTTCGGCATCCTGGTATGTATCGGCATTGTCGGGTTCATATTTCTGTTCGGGTGCAACTGCATTTTTCTCCTGAGGTGCTTCATCGTCAAAACCCATCATTGTTCCGCACTCGGGGCAGAAGTTTGAGCCGGATTCAAGCTCATGACCGCAAAAACTGCACTTCATATTTTTTCAACTCCCTGTTTTC
>JAEDHZ010000091.1 GCA_016292705.1 Clostridiaceae bacterium | reverse complement strand
ATGACTATGAAGATCCGCTCCTGACAGTTCATTCAAAAACCGAAGGTCAGCTTTCCTATGACGCCTTGCTTTATGTTCCGGCTCATGCTTCATACGATTACTACTCAAAAGAATTTGAAAAGGGTTTGCAGCTTTATTCAAACGGTGTTCTGATCATGGACAAATGCTCCGACCTGCTCCCCGATTACTTCAGCTTTGTCAAAGGTCTTGTTGACTCGGCAGATCTCACACTGAACATCTCCCGTGAAACACTCCAGCAGGACCATCTCCTCAAAATTATTGCCAAGAACCTTGAAAAGAAGATTAAATCCGAGCTTGAAAAAATGCTCAAGAACAAGCGAGAGGACTATGAAAAGTTCTATAAGGCTTTCGGACTTCAGCTCAAGTTCGGAATCTATAACGGCTTCGGTGTTCACAAGGATGTTCTCAAGGATCTTGTGATGTTCCACTCCTCAAGCGAGAAAAAGCTTGTCACCCTCAGTGAATATGTTTCAAGAATGAAAGAGGAGCAAAAAACCATCTACTACGCTTGCGGCGAAACAACGGACAAAATTGACCTTCTTCCGCAGGCTGACGCAGTGAAGGCAAAGGGCTTTGAGATTCTCTACTGCACCGATGATGTTGACGAATTTGCAATTCAGATGCTTCGTGAGTATGACGGAAAGACCTTCACCAACATCTGCGCAGACAAGCTTGACCTTGACACCGAAGAGGAAAAGAAAGCCCTTGAGGACGAAAACAAGGATTTCGCCGACCTCTTTGAATCAATCAAGTCCACCCTTGACGGGAAGGTTTCCGTTGTCCGCTTCACGAACAATCTCCATGAGCACCCCGTCTGCCTGACGAGCGAGGGTATGCTTTCGCTTGAGATGGAAAAAGTTCTCAACTCGATGCCGAACGGAAACTCAATGAAAGCCGAACTTGCGCTTGAAATCAACCGCAGCCATCCGATTGCAGAAAAACTCAAAACTCTTTTTGAAACCGACAAGGACAAGCTTGCAAAATATGCAAAGATTCTTTATGCAGAAGCCTGCCTCATCAGCGGAAAGAGCATTGAAAACCCCGCAGAGTTCAGCGAGCTTGTTTGCGAGCTTATGTAAAACAAAACCGACCGCTTGACTTTTGTCGGGCGGTCGGGTATAATATCAATGTAACAAGGGTGCCGCGATAAGCGGTAACTCCGGAATTATTGTGTTATTAAGAAACACCGCCAACTCCGAACCGGCGGTGTTTCTTGCTTTATGCTAAGGAACTTACTTCTGCTTACTACTGAATATTAAGTAACAAACAGTGACGACATCAACAAGTAACATCAGAACTGCAATCAGTTCGGCGAGAGTTATTGTCATAGGTCATCACCTCCCTTGGGAGGAACCGCCTACCGTATATCCGGCACTGAGGATATCCTATCATAATTGTCGAAAGCTGTCAACAAAAAAAGGTTCTTCACGGAAAGTTGGGGAATGAGTTTCTAACAGAAGGCAGAGAAAGGTAACGAATTAGTTTGAAGAAATAGTCTTCATTACGATAACCGTAACCAATTCGTTTTGCAACTTTGATTTTGTTGTTGAAACCTTCGAGTTTTCCGGTGCTGATGGGATGATTGGCATGAGCTATTAAACCTTTGATTCTTGATTTTTTCAAGTTAGCAAATCTGACTAAAGCCGGTGTTTTGCTTTCTTCGGCAGCTTGGAACCAATCATTCCAACCTTTTTCAGCAAGAGCAGGATCGGTCAGACTGAATAACCGGCACATTTCCTCTTTCATAGCATAACAAACGGCTAAATCGTGGTGTGTTTCCAGAATGGCATCAAGATGTGTCGCTCGATCTTCTGAAAGCTTCTCATGCTTCATCAATAAAGTCCAGCGAGCTTTCTTTAGCTTACTGTAATTGTGTTTTTCTGTTTTTGCTTGTAATTTTAATTCATGCCTTGTTTCCTTGTCGGTATCTTCATGGATTCCGGCAAGGATTTCTTCTGATATCTGCTTGTGTTTTCTTGCCTCTTCTAATCTTACGACTCCGAGAACTTCTTTGCCGAACTGTGCCTGCATATGATAACGATCATATACAATCGTTGCCTGCGGAAGATATTTTTCAACCAGTCTGTTGTATGAAGCATTCATGTCCATGGCTACCGCCATGACTGTTGATAAGAGGGAGGAGTCCATTTGCTGAAAGAACTTTTCAAAATCATTCATACTTCTGCCTTTACCCACCCATAATATGTCACCGGTTTCAATATCCATTACTGTTGTGGCATAGCTGTGTCCTTTATGTATTGCGAATTCATCGACGGCGAGATACTTTGGAGAATATCCGATTTTCTGTAGCTCTGTTTCTCGGTTCATCAACGCTTCATCCATTATCTCTTGCTGTACCTTACGAATGGTGTCCCAATGTATTCCGGTAATATCCTGTATTGCTCTGATTGACATTTTATTTTTCAGAAAGCTTTTGATCCAATTTGCCGCTCGTTTCGTTATTCTTGTTTCAGGATATGCAAAGGGTATCTTTTCTGTAAAGCTTTTGTTACACTCGCAACAACGATATCTGTGACCCATACAAAACAATGACAATGGCATACCGGGATACAGTGGAATGTCTTTTAATGTCATATCAAAAGAATCGTGTATATATACTTTTCCTCCACATTCCGGGCATATTACATCCTTGGTTTTCTTTGTACTTTTAAAACATACCACCGCACTGTCATTTGTTGGGCTGAATGATATTTGTTTAGCCTCAAAGCCTTGACTTTTTAATTCAATTTTGATATCTTCAAGAAAGAGCATAGGTTTCTCCTTTCACGGTTTGTCTAAGCAACTACCATTTTGGAGCTTCCTATGCTCTTTTTCAATATTTATTTCTTATTTTTTTCAGTTAATTCCCCAACTTTCCGTGAAGAGGCTCTTTTTTATATGCGGACTGACAAGCGTATAACCGAGTGAAACCAAAACAATTTATGGGAGCTACCCCGTATAAAAGCGTCAAGCAAGGATTGGCACATTATCGTGTAAGCCATTCCTTGCTTGATTTTATAAATCTGATTAATTATTTCAAATCATTATCAATGAGAACCGTTTTCACACATTATTTCATCATATATGCGCTTTGTGATGTTATTCATCTCATCAAGTCTTTTTTCAATTTCTTCAACCATCTTGAATTGGTTGCGTGCACGGACGAGATTGTGTTCCGGGTATGCAGTTCTGAAGTACACATCGCCGTCAAGGTAATCAGTGAGGAAACGAACCCCACACTCATAGGTCATCAGAAAAGCGGAAAAAGCGAGCGAATCGACTTCAGCTCTTGTCAATGCTGCTGCACAGCTTGAAAGATATCCTCTTGTGTATGCCTCGTAAAGCGGAAGCGAGATTGAAACTTTGGAAAGATCGGCTTCGTCTTCTTCAGCGGTTTTTGCGCCGAATCTTATAGCATCACCGAAGTCGTAGAGCGAAAGGCCGGGCATAATTGTGTCAAGGTCAATAACACAAATACCTTTGTGCGTTTTGGCGTCAAAAAGTATGTTGTTTAGCTTTGTGTCGTTGTGGGTAACACGCAACGGAATTTCGCCCGTCTCGCAAAGTGTAAGCGCAATGCCGGCTTTGCTTTTTCTGTTCAAAGCAAACTCAATTTCTTTTTTTACTCCCGAAGCCCTTGAACAGACATCAGCCTCAGCGGACTTTTCAAGGTTTTCAATCCTCTTCGGTGTGTTGTGAAAATCCGGAATTGTTTCAAGAAGCGTTTCACTCGGATAATCATTGAGGAGTTTCTGGAATTTTCCGAAACTTTCACCGGCATTGAAAAAAACCTCAGTGCTGTCAATCATGTTGTAAGTATAGGAATCATCAATATAGCGGTAGATTCTCCAACAACCGGTTTCATCTTTGTAATACAATTCTCCGTTGGTTGTTTTGAGGAAATGAAGTGTTTCCCTTTCCGGGTCACCGCCGGATGCACGGATCTTCTTGCGCAAAAAATGGGTAACATTGGTTATGTTTTGCATCAGAGCGTCCTGATCTTTAAAGACATGGGTGTTGATTCTTTGTATCAGATACTTTTCCTGTTCTTCTCCGTTTTGGAAAACAGCAAGAACGGTCGTGTTTATGTGTCCATCTGTCAGTGTTTTCGTCTCTTTCAGCTCGCCGTAAATTGAAAAGTTTCGGCATACATTGAGTATGTTTTCTGTATTAGTCATTTTCTGTAACATCTTCCTTAACTGTTATTGTTGCAAAATACTCGGGATCATGAAATCCAAGTGTAAGTTCTTTTCTCATAGGCGAAAAAGAACCATAGTGTGGTGCTTCGGTTTTGTCACCGCACTTATAGAAATTTCCTTTGTATTCTCCGGGAGCGGCGCTGAAACTAATGCCAAAGGCATCATTGAAGAGATTGCAGGGGATGAACAGTTCAACGCCCCAACCGCTTTTGTCATAATAGCTTTTTACCAGAGGAGTAACATGTGTAAGTTCTTTAAGGAACCGTCTGTTTTCTCTGCCTTTTCCAACCTGGGTCAGAAATGCGCCGCAGGGATTCATTTCCGTGTTGAGATACCCGGCGTCCTTTTCCGGGGAAAAGAAAAACTCAAGACAGCTGTCTTCCCAAACATTGCCGTCACGCCCGCTGCAGGTTGTGCGGAGATTGTTTTCGCTTGAGTGCATTTTAACAAAAATTCCGTCATTCTTAACAAAACACATCTGAAAGCTGCTTTCAGGTCTTGAAAACCCATCACACTCCCATTGAAAACAATCAATCTTACCAACAGGTACTTTGCTCCAGTCGGGGGCTGATGCAAAGCAATATGTTTCATAGGTCTTAATCATTTTTCAGTTGCCGGTTCTTTTTCTTTGAGGTGATACATTCTTGAGTCGGTATCCATTAGTATTCTTGAAACACCGAATTTATATCCGCTGAGAACGAACGGCTGGTGAGGCTTCAGACCGGCATTCATCAAAGCGTCGCCGCCAACGGTGTATTCCTCTTTTTCAGTGCGTAATTTAACTGTTTCAACAAGGAAGTCGTAAAGCTTGCTTTCTTCAATATCAATTTTTTTAGGCAAGGGTGTGTTGATTATCTCGCCGAGGTTGCGGATTGAGAAAAGCTGAGTCCGTGCCGAAAGGTCATAGTTCTTTTCCTCATCAAGACCTGTAAAGCGGATGACATCGTTGCCCCAGTTCGGAGTTACACGGTTTACAAAATAGCCGAGAATGCTCTCCTTTTTGTCGGGTGAAGTGATCTGCCATTTCGCAATGTTGTCGTTGAAGAAGTCGCCGATGCGGTCGAATTCACCGAACTGCAAAAGATATCTGTACTTCTTGTAGTATTCAATCTGCTTTTTAACAGCGGCTTTGTCGAACGGAGAAAGATTTGTAACATCAAGCTCATACCCCAAAAGGCCGAATGCGGCAACGTTGAATCTGTGTTCAATTGAGGACTGACGGAGGCAGGCAAAGGATGGTGAGCAGGCAACATGCATTGTCATGACTGACTGCGGATAGCCGTACGATGTTCCGGACTGAATATAAATTCTTTCGAGTGCATCAGTGTTATCACTTGTCCAGCACTGCGGCATATAGCAGAATGTGCCAAGATCGAAACGGTTTCCGCCGCTTGAGCAGGCCTCAAAAAGGATTTCCGGGAATCTTTCGGTCAATGCACCCCAAATCTCATAAAGACCGAGCATGTATCTGTGGAAGAACTCGCCGCTTCTTGCACCCTTACGGTGTGAAAACACATCCGTCATCTGACGGTTGTTGTCCCACTTGATGTATGCAATGTTGCCATATCTGAAAACATCGGTCATTGTGTTGATGAGAAATTCAACAACTTCAGGATTGGTGAGGTCGAGAACAAGCTGATTCCTTCCCTGCGACGGTTCATAGTTGTCTGTCTTAATTGCCCAATCAGGATGCGCTCTGTAAAGGTCAGAGTCCGGGGAAACCATTTCAGGCTCGACCCAAAGGCCGAACTTGAGCCCCATTTCGTTGATTTTCCTGGAAAGACCGTCAATGCCGGACGGAAGCTTCTTTTTGTTGATATACCAGTCACCAAGGGAGCATTTGTCGCTGTTGCGCTTTCCGAACCAGCCGTCGTCAAGAACAAACATTTCGCCGCCGATTTCCTTTGTTGCCTTTGCAATGTTCAGGATCTTCTTTTCATTGAATGAGAAATATGTAGCCTCCCAGTTGTTCACAAGAATGGGGCGCTCTTTGTTTTTCCAATAACCTCTTACGATGTGCTCCTTAACAAAGGCATGCATATTATGGCTCATTCCGTTGAGACCCTCGTTGCTGAAAGTGAGGACGCTTTCGGGCGTGTCGAAGCTTTGTT
>JAEDHZ010000090.1 GCA_016292705.1 Clostridiaceae bacterium | reverse complement strand
GCACAAAAGCAGCGAAAAAAAGCGTTTCATTCTTCTTCCTCCGTATGAGTAATTTGTGATTATCGAAAAGTTCAAATAAATGCTAATAGGGAAACCCTGAATAAATCTGATGTGCAATATAGCGGGATAGATGCAAGTAATATGTGCATCAGGACATATACCGGGATTTATTCAGGAGGCTGCGTAGTTTTCTCTGCTGAATATTTTATCACATACTGTCGTTTTTTGCAAACCGTTACGCTTTTTGAAAAAAACAGCGTACTGTTGCCGTTCCTTCGTCAACAGTACGCTGTGTGTTTATACTTATTTACCTGCTGTAATGCCTGATTGAACCGACAGACATTGCAACAACATCAACAACATGGAAAAATGCTCCGTCCTCGGTTGGAAAAACAGTGAGCCCCTCCGCCTCTGTGGGCAGGGTTGCGGCACTGCGTTCAAGAACGGTTGTGACCTTTCCGGTTTCAAGGTCTGCCGCATACACATGCTTTTTTCTGTCTGTGTCGTTGCAGGAGATATAAAGAATTTTGTCATATACCTCTGCGCCCTGAACACGGTGGAATGAAGTCTCAAGAGTGATTCGGCCGATAGGCTCAAGCGTTTCAATATCAAGAACATTGACAAAATCTCCGCCCCTTGAAATGCCGGTATAAAGCACTCCCTTTTCACGGTCGGCAGCACACCAGGAAAGATTGCCGTTCGGCTGGATATCCTCGCCGAGGATTTTATACTGCCCGGTAAATTCCAGCGTTTGTGCGTCAAAAACAGCAACGGCAGGATGCTTGCGGAAAAGGTCTTCAACCGCAACATAAATCTTGCCCTCATAGTATGAACAACCGCCGAGATGATTGAAAAGTTGCTTTTTCATCTCTTTCGGCATTGCATTGCGGTTTTCCTGAACAATCTCTTTGGTTTTCATGTCAATTTTTGCAATACCGTTAAAGCCTGTATAGGTCCTTGCTCCGGTGCAATAATAGTAAACTCCGTCAGTGGTGATGCCCTGGGTGAGAAAGTCGCCGTCGCAAAGAACATACCGGTCGGTTGAAACAAGTTTTGCTTCCCCAAGTGAGTTTTCTCCGCCGTTATCAACAGCATTTGCAAAAAGCAGCATTGCGCCGACAAAGAATGCGGCAATGCGTTTAAACAGGTTCATATATTTTCCTCCTTCGTCCGATATGTGGATTATACACCGTTGCTTTTCATTTTTCAAGAGAAGAGCGCATAGCATTATACGAAAGATGATTATGTGAAGAATTGCTGCGCAAATCATCACATTCATAACGCCTTGTTCGGCTACAGCAAGGATTCAATGTTTTTTTGTTTACTGTTTGTAGCCGGAAAGGCTCGGTAATTTCCATGAACATCATCATTAACGGAGCAAACGGAAAAATGGGTCGGGTTCTTTGCAGTCTTGTGGAAAACAGTTCCGAGCATAAGGTGGCTGCGCTTGTTGACGCTACGCTTGAAACCGACGCAGGAAAGGGTGTTTTCAAAAGTATCTTTGAAATTCAGGAAAAGGCAGATGTCATTATTGATTTTTCCTTTCATACTGCTGTGCCGTTGCTTTGCTCATATTCGATGAAAACAAAAACACCTCTTGTTGTTGCAACAACCGGACATACACAACGGGAACGCAGCTTAATCTGCTCATGCGCAAGGCACATTCCCGTTTTTTATTCGGCAAATATGTCGCTCGGAGTTGCGCTGACCGTGTGCATTGCAAAAATGACGGCAAAGGCCTTTCCGGAATCGGAAATTGAAATTGTTGAAATCCACCACAACAAAAAATCGGATTTTCCGAGCGGCACTGCACTTATGCTCGCCGAAGCCATCAAAGCTGTCCGTCCGCAGCTTATAATCCGCACCGGTCGCATACCCGGAAAGGAAAGAGACAAAAATGAACTTTTCATCCACTCCCTGCGTCTCGGAGACTCGGCAGGCTCGCATAAAATAATCTTTGCCCTCCCGTCGCAAACCGTTACGATAAAGCACGAGGCACACGACCGGACGCTTTTTGCCGAAGGTGCTCTCAGAGCGGCGGATTTCATAGTTCAAAAGGAAAACGGACTTTATTCTGCGCAGGATATTCTGGAATGAACAGCGCAACCCTAAAAGTTTATACTCCGACAATTGCACGCTGAAAGCTCTGTTAATCTGAGAAAACAAAAGGTTCATCAAAAAACACACAGAACAAGCAAAAAAGGGCACCTTACCCGATGCCCTTGATATTTTTATGTTTTATTGCCGATTTATGCTTCACTTTGCCGTAACGGTCTGACTGAGTGTTCCCGGCATATAGGACGAGCCCTGGTAGACACCGTTTTTCTGGACACCGGTATTGATTCCTCCGATATAGATGTTATAGCTCTTTCCACGGACAAGCTCCGGGGATGAGAACCAGATTCCATCGCATTTTTCAGGCAGAGTAAGACAGAAAAGCGACTTTCCCTTTTCATCGGTAACAGCAAGAAGAACATTTTTTGAAGCCTTTACCATGGAAAGAATCTGTGCATTTCCCGTTGAGTTTGTGCCGTGCACCGGATGTTTTCCTGCGGCAAAGACCGTTCCTCCCGTCACCGTGTATATGCCCTTGCCTTCTGCCGCCGGATTTTCAGAAACGGAAACAACCGTTCCGCCGCTCTGTGTGACCGTTGAATCCGTTGAGAAACCGGAAGACTGTGCATTGATAAATATGCTTCCTGAGCTGATATTCGTGAGCTTTGCTTCAATTCCGTTCTGACAGTAATCGGTTTTGATGTTTCCTCCGGAAACGGTCATTGAAGAAGCACTGTAAAAAGCGGTGCTGTCGGTTTTAACGCTGAAGTTTCCTCCGGTTATTATGAGCCGCCCGACGCAGCTGAAAGCGTCCGCACTGCTGTTGACAGCAAATTCGCCGTTGGAGATTGTCAATCCCCTTTCTGCCGAAAAAGCATTTGCACCCTCGGCGTCTATCGGTCGGCTTGAGTGTGCGCCGATAGGTGTTTTTATTCCGGGCAAATCGCCCTGAACGCTTGAACCGGTGTTGCTTTTTCCCGGCTGCTGTGTGCTTCCGCCGTTGCTCGTCAGGTCAAACGAGCCGCCCGATACGGTAATGCCGAGAGAGCTTTTAATGCAATCAAACTTGCTTTCAACCCTGATTGAGCCGCCGGAAACAACAATCGAGCCCTTTCCCGGGTCTGAATCCGTTGTGCAAAGACCGTTACCGCCGCAAACGGCATAAATGCTGCCGCCGGTAACGATAATGCCGTTTTTTCCGCAAACAGCATCGTCTGTGCTTTCAATGTTCAGGCTGCCGTCCTCAATGCAAACGCTGCCTGAGGAGAACATACCCGTTGCGCACTCTGTTTTGATTATGAGTGAGCCCATTCCTTCAACGGTAATATTCCCGATACTGCGAACCGCCGCACTGCCTTGCGTCTGATTTTCAGCGGGCGCTTCACTGTCGTATGTGATGTCATTTTTAGATTCATCGGAAAGAACGAGCCTTACCGTTTCGACAGAGCTTGCAAAATACAGCGGAGAGTCTCCGGAAGAACTGACCGAAATGCCGTTGAGATAAAGCGACACACTCTCCTGCGGCTCCTTTGTGTCAACAACAATTCTTCCGTTTGAAAGCTTGCCCTTGATCGAGTATGAACCGCCACCGGAGATTGTCAGAACGGAGTTTTCAAACGAAGCTCCGCCGCCGTTGATCGTTGTGTTCTCATCATTGAGGATTATATATGTTTTGACATCAAACGCCGATTTGTCTTCGCCTGATGTCGGAATTGTTACGGTGATATCGGACTTTATCGGAAAAGCGGTTGAAAGAAGAACCTGACTTTCACTCAGAGCCTCGGTGTTACTGCACGCAACAAACAAAACGCACAAAACGAAAAGCAAAATTGACGAAAAAAGAGCTTTGTGTTTCCTGAAACTTTGCATAGAATTTCTCCCGATTAAAGATTGTCTCCGTTTTGCGGAAGGCGGCAGCAGATGATTTCAAGATTGCCGTTACGGCACCTGACTGAGTCGATAAGCTCCTTTTCCTCTGCATCATTTTTGAGCCTGATTTCATACTTCAACTTGAAAAGGCTTCCCATATTTGTTGTCTTAACGCTTATAAGCTCGCAATAATCAGTATACTTTTCAAAAATATCGTTGAACGCCGTGGTGTAATTGAGGCTTTCGGGAATTACAACGGTCAGTTCCTTTTTCCTTTCAGAAGCACGGGCGCCGAGCTTCAGTGCGGAATAGACAAGCAGCAGCAAAAGCATGACTAACGCAAAAATTGCAGCAAAAGCAATGTAGCCCATGCCGGTTGCAAGACCTGCCGCAAGAGCAATGAAAATTGCTCCAATCTCCTTTGCCGTTCCCGGAATACTGCGAAAGCGCACAAGGCTGAAAGCGCCTGCAACGGCAACGCCTGCGCCGAGATTTCCGTTGACCAGCATGATGATAATCTGTACCACGGCAGGCAGCAGCGCAAGGGTAACAACAAAGCCCGGGGAATATCTCCTTTCGGTTCTGATGTATACCAACGCAACAGCAAGACCGATAAGGATTGAAGAAAAAAGGCAGATGAAAAACGAAACCGGCGTTATCGAAGAAGAAAGTACCGATTTGAAAATTGCAGGCATTTATAATTCCTCCGTTTTATTGCTTCATGGAAGCCACGATTTTTTTGTTGATCATTTCATAAGCTTTTCCGTACTTTGAAAACGGGCGGGGATAAATTCCGAGTTTGTCCAGCGCAGAGGAAAACCAGAGAGGAACCGCACCGAGGGTCTTAACCTCCATAACATTGAGGCCGCTTTCAAGAATGGGTATCCCCTGCGAACCGGTTGAAAGGTCGAGTCTCTGATTGCGGAAGCGTATATTGCGGTCAAAGGTGACACGGACATCCCTGTTTTCCGAGGCGAAGTATGCCGTCCGGTCGCAGAAAATTGAAACAGTCGGGCGCAGTGAACGGTAAAAGCCCATAAAATATGCAATTTCCGAATACACCTGAGTGCCTTTTTTTGAAAAATTCCTCCGGCAAAGGAAGTCAACCGCTTCGCCGTATGTCATGTTTATCCTGCGCTTATACACAACACCATTATACTTTTTTTTGAGTTCAACAAAAACATTGCTGTTTTCGTCCGGGATTCCGTATGAACGAAGGCGCAGCTTTTCTTTATACACAGGTCTTTCAATGGAAGCACGGATAATCCTGAAATCAGGTGTGTCAAAATACAGATTGCAGACAGTGCTTTCTCCGAACTCATCGGGAACAAGCTTTCCCTCAATTTCAGAAAGAAGCTCCTCCTTCTGGGCATCGGTTATGACATACTTTTTTTCGTAGCGTTCAAAAACTGACTGATACAGTTCCAAGGGTTCACCCCCTTTTTTCAACGAAACGGTTGTCTGAATAAAACAACCGAATTACAAAACAACCTTGAAAACAATCGACTTTGAGTCTGTGCTTTCCGCAGATATTCTGCCCTTATGCCTTTGAACAATCGCCTTTGCGATTGAAAGGCCGATACCGTAGCCGCCGGTTTCCCTTGAGCGGGAGTTGTCCGCACGGTAAAAGCGGTCAAACAAACGGGGCAGCAGCTCCTTGTCAACATGGTCGCAGTCATTATAAACATCAATGCAAACATTCTTTGAGGTTTTGAACAAGGTGACAATGACCTTTCCGTTCTCCGAAGCATACTTCACGGCATTATCGCAAAGCAAAGAAACAAGCTGGCGCAATTCAGCTTCATTGCCTTTATACATGATGCGGTCGGGAACATTGACGGAAAAATCAATTCCCCTCGACTTTGCAATTGTTTCAAAGTTTGCGGCGGTGTCCAGAACAGCCTCGCTCAAATCAAAAAGCTCAACCTGAACCTCGTCCTGAACCGCTTCATCAAGCTTTGAAAGTTCAACAAGATTCTTGACAAGCACCGAAAGGCGCTGCGTCTGGTCTTTGATACTTGTCAACCATTCGTTTTCTCCCTCGCAGATTTCAAGCACATCCGCATCTGCGGAAATGATTGCAAGCGGAGTTTTCAGCTCATGACCGGCATCAGTGATGAACTGCTTTTGCTTTTCCAGACTTGTTTTGAGCGGCTCAATCGCCCTTTTTGAAAAGCGGTAGACCGGAAAAATCAGCAAAACAACAAAGCCAAGACCAACAAAAAATGAAACGGAAACAAGGGTCATTGCCGATTCAAGTTCCCGTTGAAAGTCGATGAAAATTATCATGGACTTCCGGGTGTCCGGCTCTTTAACATAGTAGTAACGGTATGAATCAATGACACCGAAGCCGGGCTCCTTTGGATATATCTGCGAAGCAAATTCAAACGCATCCTTGTCGGTGACGGCGGCAATACATTCAGTTGAAATATCGGTGACCACATTACCGTGAAGCTTAACCACAAAATATCG
>JAEDHZ010000089.1 GCA_016292705.1 Clostridiaceae bacterium | reverse complement strand
CACAAACGATGAGCGTTTGCTGCTTTCAAAAGTCTGCTCAACATTCCGCAAAACTGTTGTTGTCCTCAACTGCGGCAGTATTATGGATATGTCGTGGATAAATGAATTTGACATTTCAGCCGTGCTTTATGTATGGCAGGGCGGAATGGAAAGCGGAAACAGCGTTGCCGATGTCCTTTCCGGTGATGTTTCACCCAGCGGAAAGCTTGCGGACACAATCGCAGAAAAATATGCCTACTATCCCTCGGCAAAGTTCTTCGGAAAATGGAGATTCAACAACTACACCGAAGATATCTATGTCGGATACAGATACTTTGAAACTTTCCGGAAGGACAAGGTTCTTTTCCCGTTCGGCTTCGGCCTTTCATACACACGCTTTGAAACAAAGGTTACAAGAATAGCGCACTCGAACAACATCTTCAACATCTGGGTTGATGTCAGAAACATCGGCGAAAGAGCCGGAAAATATGTCGGAGAGCTTTATCTCTCCGCTGCGCAGGGTATGCTCGGAAAGCCCTCAAGAGTTCTTGTTGCCTATGAAAAAACAAAAACGCTTGCACCGGGCGAAGAGCAAAAGCTCCGGCTTTCCTTTAATCTGTCCGATTTTGCTTCATACGATGACAGCGGCATAACCGGCAACGAATTCTGCTATGTTCTTGAAAAGGGCGAATACAAGCTTTACTTCGGCTCGGATGTCCGTTCAGCTTCCGAAATCAAGAGCTTTACCCTCGGAAAAACAATTGTTACCGAAAGGCTGACTCAGGCGGGCGCACCCGACCCGAAGAATCCGTTTGAACGCCTCAAAGCCGTTACAGACGAAAACGGAAAAATCAAAGGCGTTCTTGAGCGTGCTCCCGTGATGAAAGTCAGCCTCAAAGACAGAATAACTGAAAATCTTCCCAAGACGCTTGAAATGACCGGTGACCTCGGCTATAAACTTGCTGATGTTCAAAACGGAAAGGTTTCGCTTGAAAACTTCACCGCTCAGCTTTCCTTTGATGAGCTTGAGGCAATCACAAGAGGCGCCTACATTATGAACCATCCCCTCGGTGCAAAAGGAAACGCCGGAATAATGGGCGGCGTTCTCCCGTCACTGCGCGAAAAGGGCGTTCCGCCCGTTACAACAACGGACGGCCCGAGCGGAATCAGACTTGCCGCAACCTGTTCGCTGCTTCCTAACGGTGCAGCTCTTGCCTGCTCGTTCAACAAGGAGCTTGTCCGTGAGCTTTACTCTGAGTTTGCAAAGGAAATGCTTGACCGTGGCAGCGACATCATCCTTGCACCCGGAATGAACATCCACCGAAACCCCCTTTGCGGACGCAATTTTGAGTATTACTCGGAAGATCCCCTCCTTTCAGGTCTCACGGCGGCGGCTGTTGTTTCTGGTGTTCAGGAAAACGGACTTTCCGCCTGTCCCAAGCACTTTGCCTGCAACAACCAGGAGGTTAACCGTACCCACAACGACTCCCGTGTTTCCGAAAGGGCTTTAAGAGAGATATACCTCAAGGGCTTTGAATTTTGCGTTAAAACAGCCAGGCCGAAAAACATCATGACCTCATACAACCTCATCAACGGCGTCTGGGGCCATTATAACTATGACCTTGTTACAACCATTCTCAGAAAGGAATGGGGCTATGAGGGCAACGTCATGACCGACTGGTGGATGCGCAAAGACGAAAGCCACGAATTTCCCGGAATCTGCGACCAGGGCTACAGAGTCAGAGCCGGAGTTGATGTGCTCATGCCCGGCGGTCAGAAGACCGGCAAAAGAAAACCGGACGGAACAATGAAAAAGAGCATGAAGAACGGACTGACGATCGGAGAACTTCAGGACTGTGCAATGCATGTTCTGAAGATGGCAATGGAAACCAAGCTTTCAAGATATGACTTTGAAGCCGAAAAAGCGGCTGAAAACAAAGCCGAAGCAGAAAAGGAGGAGATATAATGGACATTTTTAAGCCCATACTGTTGAAGTTCTGGTCAATCACCGAAAAAATGGACGAAAAACGCATAGCCTCGCAGACTCCTATCGGCGGAATCACACAGATAACAGACATTGCATATCAGTCAGATGCTTCAAGGGAGCATCTGCTTGACATCTACTATCCCGAAGGAACAGTGAAAAAACTCCCCGTAATTGTTGATATTCACGGCGGAGGCTGGCTTTACGGATACAAGGAGATTAACAAGTACTACTGCCTGAAGCTTGCCGAAAAAGGCTTCCTTGTTGCGTCAATCAACTATCGTCTTGCGCGTGATTTCCAGTTCATTGACCAGATTGCGGACGCATTTTCCGCTTTTTCTTGGCTTTCGGAAAATCTCGGAAACTATCCGGCAGACACAGACAATATCTTCCTTGTCGGCGACAGTGCCGGAGGACAGATTGTTTCAATCAGTGCGGCAATCTGCGGCTGCGAAAAGATGCAAAACGACTTCGGTGTTACCCCGTCGCTTCGCTTCAAAGCTGTGGGCGCAATCTGTCCGGCGGTTGATTTGGTTTCACCGAACTTCATGATGAATGTCAATCTCAAATCGCTTCTCGGCGAAAAGCCAAAGGAAAATCCGCTTTATAAATACATGGACTATGAAAATGTTGCCTATCTCGGACTTCCGCCGTTTTACATTGTTACCGCAAACGGAGACTTCCTTCAGAAGCAGGCAAGGAAGCTCAAAAAAGTCCTTGACCGTCATAATGTTGAAAATGTTTTTTACTACTATGACGATATGGTAGACGGCAAAAAGCTTCCCCATGTTTTCAGCGTTGTCAATCCCTATTCCGAGCCTGCGGCAAGGGAGATACAGACAATGACGGACTTTTTCAAAAGCAAGATAAAGACCGCCGCCGAAGTAAAATAACAATTGAAAAACAAAGGGAAAGCCACAAGCATCTGCGACTTTCCCTTTTTGTTTGAGGAACTGAATATGAAGCACCTTGCAAACATCATTACGGCGAGCAGGATTGCCGCCTCGTTTTTTCTGCTTTTTGTTAAAACGCTTTCCCCTTGGTTTTATGTCTTGTACGTATACTGCGGTGTGTCAGACATGATTGACGGAACCGTTGCACGGATGACAAATTCGCAAAGCTCTTTCGGCGCAAAGCTTGACAGTGTTTCCGATGTATGCTTTTTTGCAGTATGCGCTATAAAGCTCTTTGGGCTGATAAAAAATGAAAAGTACATCACGGTTTTTGCCGCTGTTGTTCTCGTGCTGAAGCTTTTCAGCATAATCTGCGGTGCGTTCAAATATAAACGGCTTGTCATGCCTCACACAGTGCTGAACAAGATAACCGGATTTTTGCTTTTTCTTGTGCCGTTGACACTTTCCTTTGCGGATATAAAGTATACAGCCATTCCTGTTTGCATCTTCGCCTTTGCGGCGGCTGTTCATGAGCTTTTCTGCGTTCTGACTGGAAAACGGATAGAATATTAAACCGCAACGACGGTTTTGTGGCGCAATCTGCCGAGGTCATCTGCACCGCAAAGCTCATAGAGAGCACCGGCAAACATGAGCGGCTCAATCTTTTCCGGCATCAGCAAAGCGTATTTTTCCGGCAGATCAAAGCCCTCCCCGGTCATCACAACAGCATTCATCATGCGCTCTTTGCGGTTGGTGAAAAGGATTCCGGAAAAAACAAGCGGAATGTTTCTGCCCGAAGCGGAGATTATGAATGTGCTTGAAAGCACGCTGTCATCGCTGCGTGCGCTGACAATGAGCGAAATTCCGAATTTTTCAAGCAGGTATTCTCCAACCGCTTCATAGGCGGTTACACATTGGGTAACAACCCTTATCTGAAACGCAAGAGGAACAAGGCTTTGAACAAGGTCAACAAGATATGCGTTTTCGTCATAAAGAGTGACACTGACACGGCAAGGATCAAGACGCATTTTTTCAATTGAAAAAACCGCTGTATTAAAGAGCAATCTTTCCGGAAAGACTGACGGCAAAAACGGGATTATTCCGCTTTCCTGCGTAGCAACAACACCGGGAGGCAGGAGAACTCTTGAACGCAATGCACCGGCTGCGGCACCAACCGCATCCCACGGGCATCCTCTGCGGTATGATTTTGCGGATATCTTATAAAACGGCAGTGAACCGGGCACCTCGATTTTCTCCTTTTGAACAAGAGGTTCCCTGAAAAGGTCAAAAAGCAAGTCAAAAGCGCCCTCCTTTTCTTCGTCCGGTTCAAAAACAACAAACAACATTCTCACTCCCGTCAAAAAGCACTTCAAAAAATCTTATGACAGAGGCGGACAAAGTATGACCAAAGCGGAGTTTTTGGAGACTGCTGTCCCGTTTTCAGTTTTTTGTAAAATATATTTGCAAAAGCCCTTGATTTTTTCAGCACACTTATGTATAATATCATGGCAATCGAGCATACGGAGAGTTGTCCGAGCTGGTCGAAGGAGCACGATTGGAAATCGTGTAACCGTCAAAAGCGGTTCGTGGGTTCGAATCCCATGCTCTCCGCCAAATAAGAAAAGTCGCACGAAGGTGTGGCTTTTCTTTTTTCATGTGCGGATTAAAATACCTCCTATGGTTTTTATCATACCATAGGAGGCGGTTTCTTTTTTGGCCGTTTTAGCCGGACTTATTCAGTTTTTCAAAAGCCTTTTCTGCGAAAGCAGGAATATCATGCCTTTTCTTTTTCCCTGCTGCGGCGTCTTTCAATGAGCTCGGCAAGGATTCTCTTATGTTCCGCATTTGAAAGCGGATACTTTCTCATCGGAATGACTGAAGCGAAAAGACCGATTGCCGGCGGAATGGAACAAAGGAAGAACATTGCCGCCGCATATTCCGGGAAGTCATCCTTAAACGAACCACCTGCCTGAAGTGCCGCATTGCACTTTTCAACAGCCGAACCGGAAAAACCGATAATTGCATACGCAACACCTTGAATGATTGAAGCAATACCGCTTGAAAGCTTTGTTGCAAAGGACTGACCTGAGAAGAACACGCCGTCCGGACGGAGGTTGTTGTGGTATTCTTCGTAGTCAACGGCATCCGCAATCATAATGGACTGGATAACATTCAGCGCACCCATTCCCGCACCGGCACCTGCAAAGAGGAGGAAGTTGACTGCAACCCAGAACGGCTTTTCAAGGCTTGTCGGTGCAAGAAGATAAACAACAAAGATGAGCCCGAAAGCCACAGCAGAAACAATTGTGCAGATATTATAAATTGATTTCTTTTCATACTTTTCGCAAAGCTTTGGAGCAATTGCGCTCATTGCAAACTGAGCAAGGAAAATTGCGCCGCCGAGAATGACAAGGAAAATCGTGTAGTCCTTCATTCCGTAGTTTCCGAAGTAGTAGTTGAGGAGTGTGATTGCAACGCTCATAAGAAGCATTATCGGGCTACGCAAAACGCTGGAGATAATAACCCGTCTGAACGGCTCATTGCTCCACATGAGCTTGAAGTTTTCCTTCATTGAGTTGCGCTTTTCTGCCTGAGCAACCCTTTCCTTTGTGAATATGCCTGTAAGCTGGAAAAGTGCGCTGCCGATAACCGTGAGGACAATTGCAACAATCAAAAATCCGTACTGCTGAGCAGCCGCCTTGTCTGAAACTTTTGATTCAAATGCCGTTCCGACTGACTGAGAAATCTGAACAAAAGAAAGAAGAACAACTCCGCCGCCGATTCCGCCGAAAATTCGGGCAAGACCGAGGAGCTTTGAACGGTCGCTCTGGCTTTCCGTCATAAGAGAGGTGATGCCCCAAAGCGGGATGTCACCGATTGTGTATGACATACCCCAAAGGACATATGAAATTGCCGCCCAGGCGATAATAAGACCGTTCTGCAAGGCTGTGTTTGTTTCGGAATATCTTCCGTTGACAAAGCAGAGAATTGTAATTATACAGATAACTGCGGGGCAGAAAAGGAGATAAGGTCTGCACTTGCCCCACTTTGACTTTGTCTTGTCAACAATTGTTCCCATCATCGGGTCATTTATTGCGTCCCAGACACGGGCAACAGCCATGATGATGCTGATTGCCAGTGCAGGCAGAAATATTACGCTCTGAAAATAAAAAGTCAGACCTGTTCCGATGATGTTGTATATCATGTTCTGGCCGAGCATACCCGTCAGGTACATATTCTGTTCCTTGCGGGTATATGTGTTGAATGATTTCTCCATATTTCCTCCTGATAAATACCTGACGGTAAGATTTTATTCTGTCAAGCACTTGATGCAAATCAATTTTAACATCTGCCAAAGAAGTTGTCAATGTTAATTCAGAAAGTAATTGCGCAAAGTTCAGTTTCTGATATATCAAGCTTTGCTTCATATCCGCAGGATATATCACTCGCCGCAGTCGAATCACATGAAAAAAAGCACCTGACGAAGCAAGTGCTTTTTCATGGAGCTACTGGTCGGACTCGAACCGACGGCCTGCGCATTACGAATGCGCTGCTCTACCAACT
>JAEDHZ010000088.1 GCA_016292705.1 Clostridiaceae bacterium | reverse complement strand
CTTTTGACCGGGAATGAATCGAGTGCAAGGGTTGCACCTGTCTCGCTTCTGACCTTTTCAACACTCATGACACCCATTCCGTCGCCTATGAGATAAATAACATTTTTCAGCTTGTTATCCTCCGGCTTCGGGCCAAGTCCGAAAAGGTTCATGAAGAACAGAACAATAATCATTATTAAACTTAGAATCTTTTGGAATAAATCCGACATACTATTTCCTCCCATTTGTAATATTTAATTATATATTAGCACCCGTAGCCAGATGTATATTTGCAATGAGAAATTAAAACCAATTTATTTCGTATAATTGAGCGATAGCTATGTGTTAAATTTATATTAAATTGTTAAATATTTCTTTGCGTATTTACAAAAATTTAACAATATGTTATTATCTTGAAAAGATTTGAGGAGGTATTTTTTATGAATAAAACAAGAAAAGTTGTTTCCTTTTTTCTCATATTTGTGCTGATGTGTTCGTTCATGCTTCCAGCTTTCAGCGCAGCTGCTGTTGATGACGGAAAGGCAACATTCAATGGACACACCTATCAGCGTTTTGACGAATCCATGTCCTGGAAGGACGCAAAAGCATACTGCGAAACTCTTGGCGGATATCTTGCAACAATAACATCCTCGGACGAATACGAGGTTGTAAAGTCTCTTATTGCAAAAGGCAGCAAGGCTCAATACTGGCTTGGTGCAACGGATGAGGTCACTCTCAACGATTGGCAGTGGGTAACGGGTGAGACATTCACTTTCTGGGCAGATACCGTTACTTTTGAAACCTATGACAACGGCGAATACTATCTTCAGATGCATCGCCACAACTGGGGAAATGAGGATTTCCTCGGATATTGGAACAACTCAAACAACGAGAAAGCAAGCATTGCTTACGCACAAACAACCGGACTTCTCAAGGTCGGAACAACGGCGGCAGAGGCTATCTTCAACAAGGTTTCCGGAAAAATTCTTCAAAGACTCCTCGTTGCAACATACGCAACCTCGCCCGGATACTGGGCAATGGTCAACGATGAAAACTATGAACAGGCAAAGAAGGTTGTTTTCAAAGATGAAAGCGAAACGACCTACAAAGTGCTTGTTGAAAAGATTGATAATTACCATTATAATGTTCAGAATAAGCTTGAGAATACTCTCAAGGCCATGAAGGCTGACGGCGTCAAAATGAACATAATCTGCAAATACGGTTTCCAGACGCCTCCGTTCATTGAAGGCAGCCGAAAGCTCAGTGACAACAGAATTGAAGTTTCCGCCCAGTCATTCGGAGCAACAACGGTTGAAACGAACAAAAAGTTCTCTTTAATTTACATGAACCGCGCCAAGAGAAACGGAACAGAAAAATACATTTCTCCCGACAGAAGAATTGACTCTTCAACTGCTCTTTTCCCGGACAACACCTGGTATATCAAAAATATTCAGCACAACCCGTTCCTCGACTGCTTCAATCCCCTCATGCTTCAGATGTGTTACAGTTCAGAGCAGATGACAATTAACAGCGATAGTAACTGGCCTCAGTATCTCTATTATGACAACGCCACTAACACCTGCGCTCCCCTCACAAAGGAAAACATGAACACGGAAGACTACACCGATAATGTTTTCGCCGCATTTGCAAGATTTGTTAAAGCCTTCTTTGCCTTTGTCAAGGAAAAGCTTCAAAACAGATAATAAGCACAACACAACAGCGCCCGTTACCGCAATGGCAACGGGTGCTGTTTTCTGATGCTCTGCACTTATTTGTATGCTGCGCTGATATTGATTTTAATGATGACGAAGCCCCTCACAAAAGAGAGTCATCCCTTTTGTAAATCCCCCGGAATCTCGTATTCACGCACAAAGGCATTGACGAAAAGCGGTCCCATATCCATTGCAAGAATAACCGGCTTTCCGTCCTTTTTTGCAACGGTCATACCCTCCCCCTCGCTGAATTTTGTGAGGTTACGGTCAAACAGTTTGCTGACAGCTCCATTTTCGGGATTGATGTTGTAAATCGCCTGTGTCCCGTCATTTGTTGCAACCAGAAGAGTGCTTTCAAAAAACTCTGCACCCTGAATTGATCTGACGGTTTCACTGAGCTGAACCTCCCGAATCGGGCGCATGTGGTCTGCCGTGTCGAAAGCGAAGAGCTTTGTCGGTTCTTTTGAATGGTCGCAGCAATAAAGCAAGCCGTTTTCGGGGTTAACGCAAACCCATGGCAGCCCCCTTGTTATCTTCTCGCTGTCTAAAACATAAAACTCGGAAAGCTCAAGCGTTTTTGCGTCGTATACTCCGACAATCGGATAGTTCCACTTTTTGCTGTCCTCAAGCCCTGCATAAATATATCCGTTATAATAACTCAGACCGCCGATATGCTTGATGGAATACTTTTCCGAAAGCTCTTTCGGGATTGCGAAATAATTGGCGTTCAGAACGGTTTTACCGTTCATTTCCGTCTGAACAAGGGTTGATTTTGAGGAAAAGAAAAGGCTTTCACCGTCCGTTGTCATACCCTGCGAACAAAAATATGCACCCACACCTACTATATTCGTTTTCGCCGTGTCGCAGCGCTGAGGCTCTGAAAGCATATCAATCCACAGCGTCACTGTTGAAAGAATCGCAAGCACAAAAGCAAAAACCGATGACAGTATTCTATTGACTTTTGTAATCTGTCCGTTCATAAAAAACCTCTGTCCTTTCCGGCAGTAAAGCTAAGAAGCGGCTTATATTGAATCCTTGTTAACTGACAAGTTGTAATAATGATTCAGTCCGTTTCAAAATATATGTATCAGAACAATTCGGGGAACTCATGATTATTCTGCGGTCTTGAACACAGAAATTCAGACTTCAGTACTCTGCGATAAACCGTACGGCGATGAATTTGATTATTTTTTGTTGTCCTTTTCAAGCTTGTCAAAAAGCTTTTTATACGGCATCAGCATACCCTCATTCATCTTGTTGCCCATTTTGGATTTTATTTTGTCATTTGCAAGCAATGCACCGACAAAGTACATTCCGATTATCCTGCCCATGCGCTTGTGCGGAAAGTCGTATTGACCGTGAGCTTTATAGAACTTGTGGTCGGCACGCATCATGCCCTGCATCTGCCAGATGAGGTCACGGAAAATCTTCATTCCGCCAACACCGAGAAAATTCTGCGGCGGAGTATACTTGCTTTCAAGAGCATAAACAAGCCTTGCAGCCATTTTGTCGATTTCGTTGTCCGTGTCCGTTTCATCCGTTGCAACACCGGCGAGGAAGTTTCCGCCAACCTGTGCCCTGCCCTCAATGATGGTCTGAAGATTCATTTCCTTTGAATAGTTGCCGCTGACAAGATAGCCGAAAGGCATACCCATTGTGACGGTACGGTGACCGTTGCAGAACTGGCGGTCGTCATACATCTTGAACCTTGCACCCATTGAGTGATCCTTGATTGTGAAAGCATACACAATTGCCTGAGCAGACTGAATGGAACCACGAAGAAATTCGTCAAAGCCGTCCTTATAAACACATTTTCCTGAAACGGCGCAATTGAAGCAGCCGAGACAGCCCCCGCTCAACGGATATTCACGGATATTAACAATCCGTGTTTTCAGCGGAAACACCGCACGGAAACGGTCAATCATTGCTTTCAGCTGGGTTTCACCCTCTTCGCAATCGGTAACAATTACAACATCGCCCTTTTTTTCTCCTGTGCTCTCCGGAACTGTCGCCGGAATGTTTTTCGGAGCGGGCATTGCCTGCGGTGCTTTTTCAAAGCTGTTGTTCCGGACACTCCAGCAAACAAAGCTGAAGAAATCGAGCGCTTCCCTCTGTCCCTTTTCGGTCAGCAGGTCGTCCATATCTGCTGAAAGACCACGGATATATTTCAGCCCCATGTCATAGCAGTTATCCTCAATATACCGATGCGCCGTCACATCATAGAAATGTTTTGAGGTTGAAAGCTGAGTTGCAAATTTTCCGCTGAGATCAACATTGTTCTGCTTCATCAGCTCGATAAAGCGGTGGAGCTGACAGGGCGCAATGAAGGTGTACACAGGATAGGAGAAAAGGAGCAAATCTGCCTTTTCCAACGCTTCCTTCGGCTGTGAAAAATCCTTTTCAAATTTTCTGATATACTTTCCGACATTCAGAACTTCAAATTCATGTTCAGGATTTTTAATGCGTAGAAATTTAATTGTCTGCAATGTTATGCTGTAATCGCCCTTCGGACTGCCGTTCAATACCAGTACTCTCATAAGCACGCTCCGTTTGTATATTTTTTGGAAGTACACTGCGTTAAGTATATCATAATACCTCCGACATTTCAACAAATCTCTAACAGCCAAAAAGAAAAAGCTATGCAATGCAGGGAAACGATCAGCCGCCCTATGCAACACATAGCTTCGATTCTTCATTCGTTAAACTTCTGCTTTTCAGCAGCAAAACCGGAGAAGAGTAATTATCAGATAGCTTCAAACTTTACCTTGAAACCGTCAATTCCGTCAGAAATATTGCCGACAACAGTTTTGGCAAATGAAAATTTACCCACGATAATTATCTCCGTATTTAAATTATTGTTCTTCTGCAAAGAGTTCAAACTTTCATCAATTAAAGCTTTTCCAACTCCATGAAGTCAACCTTTTCAAGCGGTGTATGCGGAAGTTCGTTCAGGAAAACGATTTCACGCGGAACAGAAAACTTATCAAGCTTTTCTTCGCATATTTCAATGATTTTTGCCTTGAACTCCTCCTCGTCTCCCTTTTGCTTCAATGAAGCATAAAGTCTGACAATCGGCTTTCCGTCCTTTTCTCCTCTTACGACGCAGCTCTCCTTAATAAACGGAAGAGTATCCATAAGGTTTTCAATATCTACCGGATAGACATTGTAGCCGGAAATAATGATAAGGCGTTTTTTGCGTCCGGCAAAGAAGAAGAAACCCTCCTCATCATAATATCCGAGGTCTCCGCTTCTTACCCAGGCAGTGCCTTCCTCATCATAATAAAGGCCTACTCCCCTTTCGCCTGTCTCGGTCAGATAACCGGCCATGACAGTTGAGCCGGAAATGCAGATTTCACCAACCTGACCTGCCGGAAGAGGTTTGCAGTCATCGTCCCAGATTTCCATGCGTATGCCCTCAAGCGGTTTTCCGATTGAGCCGTCCTTGTTCACCCAGTTTGTGTTTGTGCAACAAGCGGCGCAGACTTCAGTGAGGCCGTAGCCCTGCCTGAGTCTTGCCGAAGTTCCGTTGCGTTCAAGCATTTCGTTAAAGTCATTCAAGAACGAAGGTGAAAGGTCATCTCCGCCGACGAACATCATCCTTGTGTTTGAAAGGTGAGGCCCGTCAAATCCCTTTGCACGATAAAGCTTTTTGAACATATTCGGAATTCCGCCCATGCCGACAATGCGGTTGTTTTTATAAAGCTTGACAACAAGCCTTGCGTCAAAGCGCATCAACGGAATAATTCTTGCCGCATTGCAAAGAGCCATGTGTGCCGCAACGCAAAGACCAAACGCATGGAAGAACGGAAGAATGATTATTTCAGCCTCCTCGCCGGGAATCTGAATTTCATCAATATAGCCCATTTTGTAAACAAGCTCGTTTATAGCCTTGCTTGTGTGCATAATGGTTTTGCTCTTTCCGGTGGTACCTCCGCCGTTGAGATAGACGGCAATGTCGGAAGCGTTGTTCTTAACACCGGGAACGCTCTTTCCCATGTATTTTTTCAGTGCTGATGAATAGCTCTCGCAGTTTTTCAGCTTTGGGAATATTGCTTCAAGAAGCCCTTCTCCTATTCTTGTTGCAACAGCCTTCAGAGGAGCGGCGTAATCTGAATTTCTGCAAAGCAGAACGGGAACGCCGAGTCCGTTGAGAGTTTCAACATGATCTTTGATAAGTATATCAAGAATCATGACGCCCTTTGAACGGCCGGTTTCAACATATTCTTTGAGCATCTCTGACGGAAGCAGAGGATGAACAAATGAAACAATAACTCCAAGCTTATTGAGTGCATAGAAACCGACAAGGCTTTCAACATTTGTCGGGCAGAAGATGGTGTAAACATCGCCCCTCCTGAGACCGAGCTCGTGATAGAAATAAGCCGCCAGCGCCTCTACCTCAGCAATAAATTCTGAGCGTTTGACACGCTTGTCCATGTGCTGAACTGTGTCAAAATCGCCATACTGCTCAGTAGCCGCACAGTAAAACTCAAAGCAGTTATAATTACCTGATTCAATCATTTTTTCACATCATTTCTTCGTTTAAATTCAGTCTATTCTATGACCGTCCTTGAGTTTAATCTCCTTGTTTCCGAGGAACGGAAGAGTAAGAGCGCCTGTCATGGTGTCACCCTCAAATGTTACGGCAGCGTCAATAACCTTTCCTGGAAGGAGAGCAACTTCGCCCTTGCCATAGATTGTGTTGCCCTCTGAGTGGACATCGTAATACTTGATTTCAATGTTCTTGAACTTTTCCGGAAGATGAAAGTCAA
>JAEDHZ010000087.1 GCA_016292705.1 Clostridiaceae bacterium | reverse complement strand
CTGACTCTCCTTGCGCATTTCCTAAAAATGCTCTGATAACGAGTGAATGAAAAAGAAGCTGTGATACCAACGGTCAAAAACATGATCGTCTCACTCACTTGTAGTGCGTAACCCCCAAATAACTCCGCGTCCCGGCAAATAGAAATTACCCCCGAAGAAGCGCTCTGAACTTCTTCGGGGGTAACTTATTGTTATAACGGTATCAGCCGCCGAGATAGGCTTTCTTAATCTGGTCGCTTGCTGCAAGCTCAGCACCCGTTCCGGTGAGTGTAACTCTGCCCGACTCAAGAACATAGGCTCTGTTCGCAATTTTAAGCGCCATTTCAGCGTTTTGTTCAACAAGGAGGATAGTTGTGCCTGCCTTGTGAAGCTCCTTGATAATGTCGAAAATCTGCTCAACAAGAATCGGCGCAAGGCCCATTGACGGCTCGTCAAGCATCATCAGTTTAGGTCTGCTCATCAAAGCACGACCCATTGCAAGCATCTGCTGTTCGCCGCCGGAAAGCGTTCCGGCAATCTGATTCGTTCTCTCTTTGAGCCTTGGGAAACGCTCAAAAACATTTTCAAGGTCTGCTTTTGAATCACCCTTGCTTGTGTATGCGCCCATCTGCAGGTTTTCCATGACGGACATCTGCAGGAAAATCCGCCGTCCCTCCGGAACCTGGGCAAGTCCCTTTGCAACAAGTTTGTGCGCCGGAACATTGTCAATGCGCTCGCCGAGGAAAGTGATTGAGCCGGTTTTTGAACGGAGAAGTCCTGAAACTGTCTGGAGCGTTGTGCTTTTTCCTGCGCCGTTTGCTCCGATGAGAGTAACGATTTCGCCCTGCTCAACCTCAAAGCTGATGTCTTTGATGGCATGGATGCTGCCGTAGTAAACATTGATGTTGTCAACCTTTAACATTGCCATTTTTTCAGTCCTCCTTTTTCTTGTTGCCGAGGTATGCTTCAATAACAGCCGGGTTGGACTGAATTTCCTGCGCCGTACCTTTTGCAATAATCTGACCGAAGTTCAGAACGCAGATACCTTCGCAGATACCCATGACAAGGTTCATGTCGTGTTCAATGAGGAGAACGGCAATATTGAATGTGTCACGGATTTTGACAATGTTTTCCATGAGGTCTGCCGTTTCGTTCGGGTTCATGCCGGCCGCCGGTTCATCAAGCAGAAGAAGCTTTGGATCGGTTGCAAGAGCACGGACAATTTCAAGCCGCCTCTGTGCGCCGTAGGGAAGTGAACCGGCTTTCCAACCGGCAACATCCTCCATACCGAAGATTGAAAGCAGTTCCATGGCTCTTTCGTGCATTGCCTTTTCCTTTTTCCAATAGGACGGGAGACGAAGAACGCCGGAAAGAGTGGAGTATTTTTCCTGATTGTGGAGACCGATTCTTACATTGTCCTCAACGGAGAGGTTGGAGAAAAGGCGGATGTTCTGGAATGTTCTTGCAACACCCATCTTGTTGATCTGAACGGTGTTTTTTCCGGAGGTATCCATGCCGTTGATGATGATTGTTCCCCTTGTCGGGGTATACACCTTTGTCAGCAGGTTGAAGATTGTTGTTTTTCCGGCGCCGTTCGGGCCGATAAGACCGGCAATTTCAGTTTTGCCGATTGTGAAGTTGAAGTCATCAACGGCACGCAATCCGCCGAAGTCAATTCCGAGGTGAACACATTCAAGAACGGGCGTTTCTCCAACATCTCTTTCGGGAATTATCGAATGGCTCGGAACGGGAACCATGTTGCCTTTTTCAAAGTTTTTCATTTAACCGTTCCCTCCTTTTCCTTTTTGCCGGGGATTATCTTCATGAAGAGATTTTTGACGGACGGGTTGTTTGTTGCAAGCATAACAAGGATGAGAACAACGGCATACATGAGCATTCTGTAGTCGGAGAACTCACGCAATGCTTCGGGCAGAACATAGAGAACGGTTGCGGCGATGATGGAGCCGAGCATGTTTCCGAGTCCGCCGAGAACAACAAAGACGAGAATAAGAATTGATGTGTTAAAGTCAAACTTTGCCGAAGTAAGGTTTGAATAGTTCATTCCGTAGAGTGCGCCGGCAGCTCCTGCAATTGAAGCAGAAAGAACAAATGCAATCATTTTGAACTTTGTGATGTTGATTCCGCAGGATTCCGCCGCAATTCTGTTGTCACGGATTGCAAGAACGGCACGGCCTGTGCGGCTGTTGACAAAGTTGAGAACAATGAAGAGCGCAACAATGATGAGAATGAAACCTGCAGTAAAATTGGCAATGGTCTGCGTTCCTGTTGCGCCCTGCGCACCTTTGATGATCACCTTTCCTGCTTCGGAAAGGCCGAGGTCGTCTGCACTCTTTGTTCCTGTGGGGTTAAAGATGAAATGCAGTCCGTTTTCGTCAATACCGACAAGCAGGCAGTTGATGAGCTCTTTGATGATTTCACCGAACGCAAGGGTAACTATTGCAAGATAGTCACCTCGAAGCTTCAGAACAGGAATACCGATAAGGAAGCCGGCAACTGCCGCAGTTACCATTCCGCAAAGGATTGCAACAACAAGCCTTAATGCGGTTGAGGGAATAACCGTCTGGAGACTCATTGAAATGATGACGCCCGTGAATGCACCGATGCTCATGAAGCCGGCGTGACCGAGGCTCAGTTCACCGAGGACACCAACGGTGAGGTTGAGCGAAATTGCCATTACTATATAGCAGCAGACGGGAACAAGAAGTCCCTGCGTGGAACGGCTGAGCATTCCTGATTTTGAAAAAACTGTAACAAGGATAAAGGAGACAACAACCAATGCATAAGTGATTATTGTTTTTACGGAGCCTTTTTTGATAGCTTTTGTTTTACTCATGTCAGACCCCTCCTTAAACCTTTTCCTGAATACGCTTGCCCAAAAGTCCCGTGGGACGGACGAGCAGAACGATGATCAGAACAGCAAAAACAATTGAGTTTGCAAGCTGGGTTGAAATATATGCCTTGGCGAATGACTCGATAACGCCGAGAAGAATTCCGCCAAGGAAGGCGCCGGGGATTGAACCGATTCCGCCGAAAACAGCCGCAGTGAATGCCTTGATGCCGGGCATTGAACCGGTTGTGGGCATAAGTGACGGGTATGACGAGAGGAGGAGAACACCAGCAATTGCGGCAAGAGCCGAACCGATTGCAAATGTGACAGAGATTGTGAAGTTGACATTGATACCCATGAGCTGAGCTGCGCCCTTATCCTCAGAGCAGGCACGCATGGCCTTGCCCATCTTGCTTTTTGAAGTGAAGAGGGAGAGGGCAATCATGATAACTATGCAGGCAACTATGGTCAGGATTGAAACAAAGGAGATTGTAAGCTGACCGTCAAAGAGCTTGAAGTTACCGTCAACAAGCGGTTTATAGGTCTTTGGGTCTGCGCCCCAGATGAGGAGGGCGGAGTTCTGGAGAAAATACGAAACGCCGATGGCTGTGATGAGAACAGCAAGCGAAGGAGCGGAGCGCAGCGGCTTATATGCAAGTCCTTCAATGACAATGCCGAGCACCGTGCAGACAGCCATTGCGATGATTACCGAAAGCCAGCCGGGAATGTTCAGCGAGGAAACGGTTATATATGAAATATAGCCGCCAATCATGATAACATCGCCGTGGGCAAAGTTAAGCATTTTTGCAATGCCGTATACCATTGTGTAGCCGAGGGCGATGATTGCATAAACGCTTCCGAGGCTGATTCCGCTGATTAAATATGAAAGAAACTCCATTTAATACACCTCGATTTGATACTTTTTTTCTGGCGGCCGAAAAAGGCGCCTGAAACATTTGCTTTGTCATTTTTTTCTTGAGGTCTCTGAAAGCCCCCGTTTTTGCTGCGGCAGGTTTTCAGAAACCTCAAACTTAAAATAAAAATGCCGACCGCCGAATAGAGATGCTCGGACGGTCGGCGCTTTTTAATATAAAGAGGAGAAAAGCAACTTAAT
Organism: Clostridiaceae bacterium; assembly: GCA_016292705.1. Lineage (GTDB taxonomy): Bacteria > Bacillota > Clostridia > Oscillospirales > Acutalibacteraceae > UBA6857. The sequence continues at coordinate 2,602 of JAEDHZ010000087.1, read as the reverse complement.
TATTTGCCGGGAGTAACATATACGCCGTCTTTGATAACAACTGCGCGCGGAGCCTTTGAAACTTCACCGGTCTTTGCCCAGGTCATACCCTCACCGGTAAGACCGTCAAATGAGAGTGTCGGCATAACAGCGATAAGCTTTTCACAAATCTCTTCTGCAGACATATCTACAGTGCAGCCTGCCTTCTGGAGAGCTTCGGCAATGATGTAGATTCCGTCATAAGCATCAGCTGCAAACTGGTTGGGAGTGTCGCCGTAAGCTTCCTTATACTTCTTTACGAAAGACTGAGTCTTTTCGTCCTCTGCGTCAGCTGAGAACGGAGTGAGGAGCATTACGCCTTCGGCAAGCTTTGCGTCAAAACCTTCCATGGTAAGAATACCGTCCATACCGTCAACACCGAAGAAGGTCGGCTTATAACCCATGTCGTTAGCCTGCTTGAGGATTACTGATGCGGGCTGATAGTAGATGGGAAGGAAGACAGTGTCAGCATTTGCAGCCTTTGCAGCGGTGAGCTGAACGGAGAAGTCTGTTGCGGTATCCTTTGTGAAGGTGCCTTCATAAACAATTTCAACATTCTTCGCCTTGGCTTCCTTAACAAATGTGTCGTGGATTCCCTGTGAATATGCGTCGTCGTTACGATAGATGACAGCAACCTTTGCGTCCTTCATGTTTTCTGAAATGTAGTCTGCAGAACCTGTTCCCTGGTTGGGGTCGGTGAAGCAAACCTGGAAGAAGTTGTCCTTGCCGTCAATGATGTCGGTTGAAGAACCTGACGGAGTGAGGGAGAAAACTCTCTCCTCAAAGGTCTTCGCGCCAACAGCAATTGAAGAACCTGTGGTAACGGGACCCATGAGGATCTGCATGCCCCAGTCCATAAGCTTGTTGTAAGCATTAACAGCGGTTTCGCCGTCTGCAACATCGTCTTCATACTTGAACTCGAACTTGATTTTGCCCTCGGCATTGATTTCGTCAACAGCAATCTTTGCTGCGTTCATAACTGCGGTGCCGTAAATTGCGGCCTCGCCGGTGAGCGGTCCGGTTGAACCGATCTTGAAAGCTGCGCCGTCCGCTGCGGGAGCGCTTGTGCTGTCAGCCGGAGCTGAGCTTGTTGTTTCACCCTCTGAGCCGCCGCAAGCTGCGAAGCAAACAAGGCAAAGAGCGGCAACCATCACAAGAGCCATGACTCTTTTAAAGGTTTTCATGATAATTCGTCCTTTCTGAACTGTTTTTTCATATCTGAGAAACTCCTTGCAGGTAACCCTGCAGATTCTCTCGGTATGTTGAGAGAATTATATCATTACATTTTTTAATTGTCAACAAAGTTTTCAAAAGGCGTCAATTTTTCTGTCTTTTGCACTAAAACACCAAAATCAAGCAGGATATTATAGCGCAACGCACAAAATAAAAAGCTCATCAGGAAAATATAGCCCGATAATCCTAAGAAAAAAGTTGAAACATTAAAGCATCATATATTACAAAATGTAATGTATGATGTACTGCTCGGAATAGTAAACACTATCTTTCGTTTCCGTATATTTCCGCAAGGGTCTCTTTTGCGCAGCTGATGAATTCACGGATATGAAGCCCGGCGGTTTTGAGCGACTTCAAAACAATGACAAGCTCACGGTGAGCCTCCGGAACAACCGGAACGCAGACAACGCTGTTTGTGTTGCCCTTCATAACAAGCTCGGAGAGCATACTGATTCCCATTTTGTGCTCAACCATAATGATGACTGTCTGATCGTCAACATAGGTCGGCTCGATATTCGGCATGATTCCCTCACGCTCAAAAACGCAAAGAATGTCTTTGTCAAAGCCGAAATAAGGCATTATGAAATCCCTGCCTTCATAAAGGCTGAGAGGAAAACAGTTGAGTTTTCTGTTCTCCTCGGTGTCCGGAAGAATTGCAAGCAGTGAGTCGTTGCGAAGGTGAATGTAGTCAAAGTCCGGATATGCCTTTTGTCTGCTTGCAAAGGCAAGGTCAATGTCTCCGGCTTCAAGCATCTGATATGTTCCGTCAATACTTGAGGAGCTGAGCTCAACGGCAATGTCCGGAAACTTTTCATGGAACTTGTTAACAATCAGAGGGAGCCAGTGCATGAGCATACTTGCATAAGCTGCAACCCGGATGACACCGGTTTTTCGCTGTTTTATCAAGGAAATTTCCTTTTCAAGCTGGCCGGAATGGACAAGCATTGCGCGGATGGACGGAATGAGGCGTGCGCCCTCCGGCGTTGGGGTAACGCCGCTTCTGCTCCTTATGAGCAGGGAAAAGCCCATCTCCTTTTCAAGTGCGCTTATGACATGAGTAATTCCCGATTGGGTATAGCCCATTACCTCGGCAACCTTTGTCAGGCTGCCAAGGTCAACGGCATTGATGAAAACTTCAAGCTTTTTGATGTCCATAGTTTTCTCCGTGAAAAATAATAAAAGGGCAACTGTGTGTAGCTACCCTTTTATCATATCCGACCGCCCGACAAAAGTCAAGCAGAGGGTTGTGTTTTGTTTTTTCGATTCGTTTAATAATGCGCAACTCCGCAAGAGCAGACCTTGTTCTTTTTGAAGATCTTCTGGAAGAAAAGCTTAATCTTAAAGAACAGCT
>JAEDHZ010000086.1 GCA_016292705.1 Clostridiaceae bacterium | reverse complement strand
TCGCTCCGATTTCCCAACAGGCACAGCTTTCCGAAAGCAATGTCACATCCGCTTCGGCAGTTCAAAGCTCCGGGGGAGGATATAAACTCAGCATCACTCTGGGTCAATCAACCCAGACGCTTTCCACCCCTGCGGCAGGCTACTCAACCGCAATGGAAGTCATTGACATTGACTCGCTCGGTCTCCCCTCCTCGGCAAACATCAATGAGCTTAACATCACCTATGACAACTCAACGATAGAAGCAGAAATTGACAGCAACGGACGCATAACCTCAATGACACACACGCTCGTTGTTTCAAAAGCGGACGGAAGCGGAAAAATGCTTCTTGTTCCGATAACGGTTGAACTCCACGGAAACTATGTCAGCAACTACCGTATCAGCTATTGATTTGTTGTTCAAACGAAATTTTCTTAAATAAATAGCCCGTATTATTGTTGACTTGACAGATTCTTCGTGATATAATGTGCTCAATAAATATGTGGAGGACATCTGATATGGATACTTTCAAGAAGATTCTTAAAATTTTCGCAATCGTTGCAGCCGTTTGTGCAGCTGTCGCAGGCATTTATGTTGCTGTTACAAAGCTCATTGAAAAGAAAAACGCAAAGAATGCCGACAGCAGAGAAAACTATGTCTCCTGCTCGTGCTTTGACGCTGACTTCATTTCCGAGACTGCATGATTGTTCGCTAAAGAATTCAGAGCCCTTTCAAAGAACAGAACTTTGAGAGGGCTTTTTGCGTTTCATCAGTATAATTCAAAAAAGAGAGGGGAAAAAATGAAAGTTCTGAAAAAACCGTTAATTATTTTTTCGGCAGCAGTTTTTCTGCTGTGTCTTTTGTCGTTTTGCGCTGTGGCCGGAAACGAATATTATTCCGGCGATTTCATGTACACTGTGCTCTCTGACGGCACTGCAGAGATAACCGAATATAACGGGGCAAACAGCGTTGTTGATGTTCCTGCAGCAATTGACCTTCTGAATGTCACCTCCCTTGGCGCAAACTGCTTTTCCGGGAACTCAACGCTTGAAAAAATCATCTTTCCCCGCTCGCTTGTCTCAATAGGCTCAGGCTGTTTTTCGGGTTGCAAAAACCTGAGGGAAGCGGCAATACCGGACAGCGTCTCGTTCCTTGGCAAGGGTGCATTTGAAAACTGCGTTTCGCTTGAAAAAATCACGCTTTCTGCATCCATAAAATCTATTGGTGAAAACACCTTCAAAAACTGCTATATGCTTGACAAAGTCTCCGTCTTAAACGGTGTGAGTTCCATTGAAAACTGTGCATTTGAAAACTGTTATGTTCTTGGAAGAATCACGTTTCCGAAAACCCTCAAACGCATTGGAGACAGGGCGTTTTCAGGCTGCGGAAGACTGAGCGATATCACCCTTCCGGACACGCTTGAGGAGCTTGGTGACCTTGCTTTTGCACAAACGGAGTGCGCCGCCGTACCCTGCCCTTCCGGGCTCAAAAAGGTCGGATACAATCCGTTTTTTTCAGCTCCGCTTTCATACAACCAGAACCTGAACGGAATTTACTGGGGAACCTGGCTCATCGGCTATGAGGACTTTCCGGACGGCACGGACGATGAGGATATTTTTATCCGACAAGGAACAACGGGCATTGCTGCTCATGTTTTTTCGCCCGAAAATGAAATTTGCAGTCCATATTATCTGCGCAGTATAAAAATACCCGACACCGTAAAATACATCGGCGAGGGCGCATTCTCAAAAAGCAGATTTGCTGAGATTGTTCTGCCGGACAGTCTCCTTGAAATCGGCGATCGTGCATTCCAGAGCTGCGGTTATCTCAAGAAAGTTACACTACCCAAAAAGCTTAATCGGATCGGGTCAATGGCGTTCGCAAACTGCGCTCTGCTCGCTTCCGTTTCAATTCCGGACAGCGTACGCAGCATAGGCTCAAACGCTTTCTATAAGACGCTTGCCCTCGATTTGCAGAAAACTACTGTCAAGTATATTGACAATTGGGTTGTTTCCCCGGCGGCTCCGAAATGTAACCTCACACTCAGAAAAGAAACACGCGGAATCTGTGAGGACGCTTTCCTCTCCTTTGAAGGAGAGCTGACCGTTTTCAAAGGCGCAAAGAACATTTCACCCCATGCTTTCGGCTACGGCAAAAGCGGCGGAAAATATCAGAAACTCAAAAATTTTACACTTGTTTGCGAAATAAACTCGCAAGCGCATAAAATTGCCCAACAGAACGGCATCAGGTTCAAAACCTTCTGTCTGCATGAACGGCTCAGCGGCTGGATAACCGACAAAAAAGCAACCGCAAGCAAAGCGGGCTCACGCCACAAAAGCTGTCTTGATTGCAAAAAGGTTATCCGCACCGAGAAAATACCGATAAAAAAATGCGCAGCTCCCAAGCTTTCAAAAGCTGTCAGGAGCAACGGCGGAATCAAAATAACCTGGAAAAAAACAGACGGAGCAAAAAGCTTTGTTGTCCTGCGGAAAACCGGAAAGAACAAATGGAAGCAGATTGGAACAACCAAAAACAGATATTTTGTTGACAAAAAAGCCCAAAAAGGCATTAAGTATACCTACACCGTCAGGGCAAAAAATTCTGCCGGACTTTCGGCATACAGTAAAAAAGGAGTAAGCTGCACTCTTTAGAGAACCACTGAATGAATCGCAGCGCACGCTTTGATGCACATATCACTTTCAGCATATCTAATCAGAGGTTTCTTAGCAAAAAGCACCGCACGACCGAATCGTTTTCAGCCGTGCGGTTGTTATTTTTTCCGTGAATCAAACCACAATTATTAGAGCAAACAAAGTGCATTTTTGCGCCAACAGACTCTTTTTTTCAACATGACATCCACCGTTAAAATGAAAGATATTGAAATCAGGCTCAAAAACAGCTCGAAAATCATTTTTAACCGATATCTGATATACGAATCAGTCCGAAACGAAACAACGCATTTTAGGGGCAATTTTAAGAGTTTTAATAAATTGGCGATTTCATGCGGCCTCAGGACATTGTTATCGGTCGGAAATCAGCCTGAACACAACGCTTATTCGGCGGTGCGGAAAGTCTTGATTTTTCCCTCAGATCTCCTCTTCATGCGTGCAAGGATTTCTTCGTCGCAGTTATCAGCCATTGAGCCGACACGCTCCCAAATTTCATCTGCCTTTCCGCGCCAGATGTCGAAGCCCTCCGGTGTAGCCGGGAACTGTGAATAGTGCGCCTTGATTTCAACGCTGTTTTTGAATGCGGCAAGAACCCTTTTGACAAGCTCGGTGCGCACCTTTCCCGTTGCAACACCGGCGGCAAGCAGGCGTATTGTGCGTTCCGCCTCCTTCGGTGTGACGGAAATACCTTTGCCCAAACCTGACATTATGCTCTTGCTGAAAATGATATCGTTTTTGAAGAAGTACTCGTTCTCCTCGCAGTTCAGGCTTGCCGCACCGGTGAGCAAAGCCATTGTTCCGGCAAAGCTCTTTCCCTGAACATCAACATATCGCTTGTTGATGCTCCAGAGTCTCTCCTCGGTAAGATATCCGCCCTCCTTGAGAGCATTTGAGATTACATCAACGGCAATCTCGGCCTGATAGAGCGAGGAGGTGCAGCCCTCTCCGTTGTTCGGCTTTGTCAGGCAGGCGGCATCACCCATTGCAATGAAGCCGTCGGCAACAAAGGAGTACGGAGGTCTGCGATAGGGAGTTCTTCCCTTTTCAACCCTCTGAACCGTGTAGTTGCACCAGGGAACATTCTTGCGGAACTGGCGGAACATCTCCTCTGCATATTCAAAGCTGAGGTTTGCACCGACTCCGAGAATACCGCCCTTTTCATCGTCCTGCGGTGCGGACCAGACCTTGTACTGCAAAAACGAATCAGTATGAATAACCTTTTCGTGTCCCTCAGGATAGCGGACATAGTAGAGGATGACATAAAACATATCACGGGGTGAAATTTCAAAATTCTCCGCATTGAGCCCGTCCGGCAATGCCCTTCTTGCAACAGAGGGGATTCCGGAGCAATCGGCAACAATTGAAGCGAGTGCTTCATGCTCTCCGTCGGCGGTCGTATACTTCGCTCCGGCAATTCTGCCCTGCTCATCAAAAACAAAGCCGGAAAACGACGCTCCGTAGATAAGCTCGGCACCGGATTTCATCGCATTGTCGTTGAGACGCAGAATATAACGGTGCTTGCGCATTCCTATGACAAGGTTATGCGTCGGCTTGGGATAATTCCCGAACGCAGAAAAATAGCTGCCACCGTCAAACTCAAAGGAATAATCATCGTCCCCTTTTTCGGGAATCGGATAGCCGAACTTTTCCATTTCGCTTTTTGCCATGTGAAAAATGTCATAGTTTCTTGAGATATTTTCCCGTGCCTGCTTTTCAAGCATCAGCACCCTGAAGCCCCGCTTCGCCATTTCGTTTCCGAACCAGCTTCCCGTTGTTGAGGCGCCGACAATTATGACATCATATTTCTTCGTTGTTTCCATTTCAAAATCATCTCCGTTTTATTTCACATCAATGTTTAATCTTGACTGACGAATATTATACCACTTTTTTTAAAAATTGCAAATGTCGATTTAGTTAGTCAATAAGTGAAGATAACCGCACGACTGATTCAGGCAATCGTGCGGTTAATTCATATATGATTATTTAAAGTGCATAGGCATACTTGACCGGTGCAGCCTTTGAATAAACACGACCGTTCGGCGTGTTAGCATAGGTCTTTACCGTGAAGAAATAGCACTCTCCGCTTTTGAGCGAATCCACGGTGTATTCCGTTTTTGCAGCGGAAAGATTTTTGACAGCCTTAAATCCGGTCTTCGGATTCTTTGAAACATAGACCTTGTATCCGTCTGCACCGACAGATTTGTTCCATTCAAGCTTAACCTTGCCGCCGGGATAGCGCTTAATAGCGGTAATTTTTGCATCCAGCTCCTGAGTTTTTGCGTTCAGATAAGCCGACTTTGTATACAGCGTTTTTCCGTCCTTTGAAACAAAAGCTCTGACGGCAAATTTATACTTCGTTGACGGAGAAAGCTTCTTTACGGTATAACCTGTCTGATTGTTTTTTACCGTTGCACACTTTGTCAATTTTCCTCCGGGCGCTTTGAAGAAAATTTCGTATCCGTCCGCCGAGTCAACACGCTTCCATTCAAGAGATACCGATGTGTTCGTCTTCTTTGAAGCCTTGAAACCGTTCAAAGAGAGATTTTCAAAGCGATTTCGTGAAATGACGGGGACAATCTTTTTTGTTTCCTCGCCACACTTCCGGCAGGTGTATACATTCAGACCCGTTGAACTAAAAGTGGGCTTTTTTGCTGAAACAAGCTCGTTTGAATGAGCAAGACACTTTCCGGTAAAATAAATCACATTGCTCCGGCTGCTCTTTTCGCCGATATAGCTGTTAACGCTGTATACGCTTGCAGCGTATTTCCCCTCCCTGGACAAAGAGATGTCGATACTCTTTGCGGAAGTCTTATACTCCTTTGCTGAGGAAAAATCAAATTTTCCGTTGCGCTCTCTTGCAACAAGCAGAACATAGGAGGTTGCGCCCACACCGCCGTCTGTCCAGGAGAAGCGTACCTTTGAGTCAAGATCAACCGTCTTGCCGGATGATGCACTTTTAAGCTGCGGCGTTTTCGGCTTAACGCTGCGAGAAGAAAACTCGCTCCAGTATTTTGAGGAGGCTGCCCCGCCGCGCTTGTTGGCGTGATACGTTCTGTTTGCCGGAATCTCAAAATAATAGCACCAATAGTAGGCGGCATTGTATGCGCCGTTCGGATCGTTGCTGACCTTTTTGAGATATCTGTAGATGTGACCGTAATAATCACTCTTCAACTCATGCTCAAGATATTTGAGCTGACCGTTAATGCTGAGATAGTTGTAACCGTTATTGTTGCAGAACCTCTTGAGGTTGCTGAAGCGTCCGCCGTTCCACATGCAGAGACCGCCGCTGAGCAGTCCGTTCGAGTCATAGAGAACCTTGGACGAATCAAAGCCGGATTCGTGTTCCATATTTGCCATTATACCGCAGGCAGCTGCAGTATTAAAACCGATTTCCTGAGTCAGGAAGGAAAAGACCTGGGATTTGTTGCTTTTGGATGAAGCGCCTTGAGCCGAAAATGCGGGAACTGCAACAGCAAGCATAATTACAACTGAAAAAAAACAACCGAGTGTTCTTTTCATCAAATCACCTCACTAATAGATTCTTTTCTGCCGCCTGAACAAGTGCGTCAGCAGGCAAAAAAGTTTGCATTCAACATCCTTCTGGCTGCTCTCAGCCTGACCTGAAATGAACAGCAGCCCGTATTATAGCAACTTGCCCCTTGTTTGTCAAGCCGCTCGCCCCGTTTGAGGGGAATAACAGCCCCGTTCCGGGCAGAATTCCGCCAAAATTCGAGCCTTGGTGGGGAACAGCAATTTTGCCCCCGAAAAAGCAGTGCTATATAATGTAATATATAGGCTGTTTTTTCCTGCTTTATTCAAGGCGGCAAAAACTGCGCTTTTTCGCCCATTGGGAAAAATTTTTTCAAATTTTTTTGGAAGACATGAAAAACTCCGGCTATAATTCCTTTCAAAAATAATAATCAGCGTTAAAATTTTTACAAATACACAATATAAGCACTTTGTTTTCAG
>JAEDHZ010000085.1 GCA_016292705.1 Clostridiaceae bacterium | reverse complement strand
TCTTGCCCTTTCATATGACATCGGGCAAAAAACGTATGAGGCCTTTGAATTTGCATAAATCTGAATATCGGAATTGTAAAGATGGTGCGGAGCCTGAAGAATATCGGTTTTGAATATCCCCTTTCCGTACATGGAAACCATCTTTCTTTCGGCAAAGGCGTTAACATCTCCTGTGACAAGGAAAGTCTTTCCTGCCGCGGTAAGTCTGCAAACAACACAGCCGTCATTAGTGTTATTAATCGCTGTTTTTCCCGTCAGCGCGGACACGGCGTCCTCATGGGTATAGAGAACCTCAAACTTCAGGTTTGCAATATTGAAGCTCATTCCGGTGTGCGGGGCAAGGTATTTCGCATCGGGATAAAACTCTGCAAGGCGGTCTCTGTACATATCTATTCGCTCGGTATGTTCAATGAGCGAATGCGAGGGATAGTTGAACATTGTGCGCTCAAGCAAAATTTCATTGTGATAGAAGCCTAAAAGCTTATAGAAAAACGTCACATGGTCACTGTGGCCATGGGTGCCGTACCAAAGAGAAATTTTTATCTTTTCACCCGGCTGCGTTTGGGTAATATTATGCATGAATTCCATGCACTCCTCAATGTTCTTGTCCGAGGACTGCTCGATTGAGCCGCCGTCAATCACAACAAGGCTGTTATCAGCAAGGTGTATGATATACATCATTCCGTTTGTGGAAAGGTTCTTATCGTCATTTAAGCCCCTCGTTTTGCAGTAGGGATATTGAAACTGATACACCGTAGCGGCTGAGCCCTCGGAATATGTATAGCCGAAGTCCTCGAAGTTTTTGGTGCAGTTATCCTCAATAATTCTTGCTTCTTCCGTATTGCCGCAGTAATAGGTGTAATAAAACTTTCCGTCTTTTCTGAAAGCGTTGCAGACAACGCCGCCGAGCTCGTTTGAAAAGACCTCTTCAAAGCCGTTTGTGCAAAGCTTTTCGCAGTATTCGGCATACTCCGAAAGGCTTGTTGAGGAAACAAGCTGCATTTTTCCGTCGCATTCGGTCGGGCCCTCCCCATCGCTCAAAAGACCCGAACCGGTGTTATAGACCCTTTCGCAAACCACACCGCCCTCATATCGGGGCAGATTTTCAAGTTTCCATTTTTTGGTGTTTACTCCGGTTGAACCGAAGTATATCATGAGTGCCTGAATGAGCGCCATGATTGCTGCAATAAATTTTGTCATAAGTTTCTTCCTTTCAAAAATCTTCCTTTGGCACCAAAAATTGCCTAATAAATATTATCATTTTTTATTGGGTAATACAATAATAAAACCGAACGAAAAATCCGTCCGGTTCTTGTGTATTTTTTCCTGTCATTATTAAGCACGGTTTGCAAGTATCTTTGCAAGCTCGTCAATATCAGAAAGATTGATGCGCTTGGAGGCAATGTATGTTTTCAGGTCAAGACTCTTCGTGTAATTCTCATTGTCAAAGCAGCCGTAGCTCGTTGTAACAATTGTTCCGTCTTCAAGAACAACATTTCCGCAATATCCGGTGTCGGCATTGGCGGCATATTCCTTGTTGAGCTGCAGCTTGAGGAAGGTGTGCGCAAGCTTGATCCTGTACTGTCCTTCGTTGCCGTTTTTGAGGTCATCATAAGTTTCCTACCCAGGCAACCCACCCCTCACTCATCCAGCCGTTTCGGCAGTCAATCGGAGAGTTTTCGGAAGCCTTCTTTCCCCTTTCAATTGAGCGGAAAGTGATGAACAGTCTTCCGTCAGGAGTGTAGTCAGCCTTATGGCGCTCGCCGTTGAGAGCCGCCGGAGCAAAAACAGGTTCTGACCAGGTTTTGCCCTCATCGGTTGAAAACGAAAGCAGGGAATTCTGCTTTTTGCTGTTGCTGCGGCTGATGAGGCAAAGCTCGTTGCCCAAACCATCGTCGCTGCGGATAACCTCAACCTCGCACATATTCGTTTCCTTTTCAATGTCTCTATAAGCACTGAAGTATTTTTCCGGCTTTGACCAATTCATTTTTCCGTTTTCGTCAAAGGTGAGGATCGTTTTATAATTATAAAAGTCAGCGTCATGGAAAAGTCCCATCCACTTGTCAACAAACTTTCCGTTTTCCTTGAGCTGAGTCAGAGAGGACATTGCAACAATCGGAATCACACCGCCGTCCGTGTCCTTGGGATAAAACAGCTCAAATTCCGTCCAGGTCATGCCCTCATCCGAGGAAAGCGAGCAATTGAAACCGCCCGTTGTCGGCTCAATGCCCCACTTCGGGTTTGCGGAAATCATAATAAGTTTGTCTCCGGTTATGCCGTCTGTAAAATTCAGGCGATAAACCGTTGGGGTTTCCCTTGAATTCTTCCAGCTTCCGGGAGTATTTTCAAGGCTTTCGCTCCAGCTTTTTCCTTTGTCCGTACTCAGCTTTGAGAGCACTGCACCCTTTCCGTGTCCTGCCGGATACATTGTCAGTATGTTTCCGTTTTTGAGCAGTACCGAATCGGGATGCGCCATATAATCCTGCGAATCGTCAAGCGTGACAAGGTCATAGAGGTATCCGAACTTTTCATCAAGCCCCTCCGGTTTCACGCTCAGGTCAATGCGCATAATTGAATAGTCGTCACCGGTATACTTTGACTTGTCAACATAGCCGCCGTATCTCACAAGAGAAACAAGAGGTGTGAGTGCAGCGAGCAAAAACGCCATGAATTTTTTAGTAAAGTTCTTCATCTTTATTCTCCTATTGTGTTGTTTTTTTGAATCAGCAAACCTATTATGTCATTGTATTTTTCCATTCGACGGCAACGCTTTTCAGATGCCGCTAAAACCGTGCAATTCCGTCGCAGTCAGAACTACCGTCAGCTCTTTTTTGCATAATATCATATCATGAATAAAATATCAAGTCCAAAGATGAAGAATGTTTCAGAGAACATTGCATAACAGTTCAGATCAGACCAAACAAATTCCCGTTTTTTGCAATGCTGTTTTCACAATGAATCGGGCAATTATCAAAATATTTGAAAAGCATGAAAAAAACATGAAATTTTTTTGAATTAACTATTGACATTCTGTTAATGATATGCTAAAATACAGATGCAATCAAAAACAAGGAGGTGAATTTGAATGGGACTCGATCTTATCATCGCAAGAATCCGTGATTTCTTTGAATCCATTTTTGCTTTATTCTTCGGCGAACCGGCAAAAAAGTATTAAGTGTTATTTAATAACCCGATAGATTGAAAGGGGCAGGTTTCCTGCCCCTTTTTTCATTGCACAAACCCAAGCTCTCCTTTCAAAAAAACAGGTGACCGTTGGAGCCACCTGTTTTTTCGTTCTGTTTTTCAACAAGCCTGATTCCGTCAAGACAATTCTTCGTTGCAGCTGCGTCTACGATCTTGCTTGTCCCGAATATTTTCTCGTCATACCAGCATTTTCCACAGCAGGGATTTTGCAATGCTTATATTATTTCTTTACTGTTTTTGCTTTCCTGAGCTCTGCTGCACCAAAAACACCGGTAACTTTCAGACCGTTTTGTTTCTGGAATGTTTTTACTGCTTTTTGAGTTGCGCTGTCAAATTTGTTGGTTATTTTGAGATCGGAACCTACTGCCCAATTCAGGAACCTCTTTAATCTTGCAACATTTTTGTTGTTGCTGCCGATTTTCAGAGTTGCTGAGGCCGTGAGCTCAGGCAACTTTCCGCCGTAATTTTCTTTCGGAATGTTGTGTACAAGCTTCCCGGCAACATAAATCCTGATTTTTTTGCATTTACTTGTCTTTCTTTGCTTGCTCAACTGTTCGGCAAGCTTTTTTGCAACAGCCTTGTTATTTGCGTTAACTTTAAGGACATCTTTTTTAGTTGAAATGGCATCAGTTGTGACAGCATCATAATAACTGAAATGAACTGATTTTGCTTTTTTAAAATTGATTTCTTGTAAATTGTCGCAACCCCAGAACATACCGCTCGGAATTAAAACTTCTTCACCTGAGAAAGTAACTGTTTTCAAAGACTTACAATATCTGAATGTATATCCCATTTCATCCTCATTGAAGTAAAATAAGGTGCACGCATTTTTGGGGATAGTAACAGTTTCCAGACCTGATCTTTCAAACGCATTACCACCCATGCCGAGAAGCGAATCCGGCAGATTTATTTTTTTGAGCGCCTTACAGTTATAAAAAGCATAATTACCGATCGATTCAATTTTGTTTTTATTTAATCTGACTGTTTTCAACGATTTACAATTCTTAAAACTCCTGAACGGTATTGCGGTGACCTTATTACCTTTAAAAACAACAGATTCAAGCGATGTACAATTCATAAATACGCTTTGACCAAGTTTTTCAAGGCTCTTGGGCAAAGAAACAGTCTTGAGCTTTTTCATATTTGAAAAACACTCTGCAGGAATGAGCTTTATTGAATCAGGGATTTTCACCTTTTCAACATTGGCTCCGATAAGCTTTTCCGTTGCTCCGTCATTGCCGTCATATACATTATAGCAAACATATCTTTTTCCGAGGTCTTCGGTATTTTCGCTGACCTTAGTGTTATAACAATCGTATTTAAGACTTTCGGTTGAGTTTTTGCAGTACTCAATTCCCGCCTCGGTAACAGGTATGCCGTCGATCTGTTCGACTATATTGATTTCAGTTGCGGTTTTGGCGTATTCAAGCGTGTCAAACAAAACACCTACTGTATAAGCAGTGCTGTAACCGTCCTCATAAACCTTACGGCAGTATTCAATATGGTCTATTGTTTTGAACTCGTATTTAAATTTCCCTTTTTTGACACTGCTTTTGCTGAAATCAAGCTGTCCTGATTCAGGCAACGGAGTTTTTTCTTTTTTCGCCGATGCCGAGATTGATAAGCATACGGAAAATACAAGTAATAAAGATAGCACAACGGATATGAGCTTCTTCATAATTATTCCTCCTATATCAAAATGATTTTTTGGTATTCACCAATTTTACGCTCTTTATAGCACAAATCTTTCAAGAAGTCAAATATTATGTTAATAATCGTTAAGTGAATATATCTCAACCTATGCTTAAAGCAACCATCGAAATCATCTCCCATAAAAAATTGATCTGTACCTTAATACTAAAGTACAGATCAGAGTTTTTCAATGTTTTGTGCACAATTGCACATTTTTCATGCAAAACTGCACACTTATATGTTCTGCGCCATGAAACCTTTGAGACTTATCTTTCCAATCATCAATAAAATTCCCGCCAGAACTATTGCTGTACTTATTGACATACATATACTCCGAAAGCCAAAGGAAAATACTGTTAAGCTGATGACAAGGAGAATGAGTACTCTCAGCCTGGAAATGATGTTGTATCTTTTACACTCATTTTCATCTAACATTCTTTCCTTTGAAGGCGCCGGCGCAAGAATCGAAATAAGTATTCCAAAAATAACTGACAGGCAAAAAGCAATTATCGCCACCGATATATAGTTTTTTGAAAGAAATATCATCAGCGTTGAAATCACAATTGAGGAAGTGGATACCACAAAACACCTGAATTCAGTCTTTGCATGAAAGCCGCCAACATATTTTTTCAGAAACAAAAAACAAACATAGAAAGAAATGCTTTCAACAAAAGAATCCAGAATCATTCCCATGATCAGACTGATTGCTCCATACATTACTTTTGAAGCAATTGAAAATAGCCCATACGAAACAATGTCAATTTCATCGGAATCAATATACCTTTTGCTTGAAAGCAAAACAGCCACTTTTGTGGCAAATTCATAAATCATTTGGCTGATTTTTTAAACTGCTGCGCATTCTTAGGAAGTTTCGGCTGAAACACCCAAGGAGAACCGGTCGAATTAATGTCGTCTTTTACTCCTTTTTTCGCAACTGCAACAATTGCTTTTACTGCCTTTTCACTAAACCCTTTCATTGTCATTACCCTTTGCAACATTATAATATGTTGCCCTTTCTTAAATTTTCCGCACATTTTATATGCCCGGTATTATTATTATAAAAACAATCGTACATAAATCAATACGGTTTCCAATTATGCACCATTTTAAGACCAAAACTGCACAAATTTAAAATATAATTTAAATTATCAATTAGTAATCTATGTATCACAAATTATATTTAAATATGTAAATTTTATTATATTCACTATTGCTCTATAAACTGATAATCTTTTTTAGGGTGGTAAAATGAATAATAAAAATGCAAAAAACATTCTGGGGTCTCGAATAATGCAAAGAAGAAAGCAGCTCAGCATTAAGCAATCCGAGCTTGCAGAAATGTTGGGGATCTCTGATAACCAAATATCAAACATAGAAAACGGTAAAAGCTTTCCAAAACTAAATAATTTTATATTGCTTTGTAACATCTTGGAATGTAATGCTGACTATCTCTTATCAGGTATTTTAAAAACATCAATCGACGAAAATATTTTAGATATGATAGCCTCTTTAAGCATAGAAGAGCAAAAAACTCTATGGCAGCTATTGGACTGCTATATTCACCGAAACAATAACATATAATGTTTACTATTGCAAAAATACATGGTTTTATATATAAACTGAACGCTTATATAATATTTATAAGTTTGACAGAAGAAAACCCCTCATGATATAATGTAAAAAACAACCGGGGAGGTTTAAGGATGAAAATTGCAATCTGTGATGATAATCGTGTATATGTCGATGAAATCAAGCGC
>JAEDHZ010000084.1 GCA_016292705.1 Clostridiaceae bacterium | reverse complement strand
TGTTGGCGTGACCGCCGATTTTTGGAAGCCTTTTCCGTTCCGCTACGCTCCACTCCAAAGGCTTCCAAAAATCATTGTACTATACTTTGACCTTATTTTTTGCAAAAAAATGGGTCACATCTATTTACAACGCAGAATATTTTTGAAAAAAGTTTTAAAAATCCCTTGACAAACAGAACCACCGGTGGTAAAATACACCTCATAAAGCGACAAGGAAGCCGCGGACAAAGATTTTTGTCTGCGGCTTTGTTTGTTTTAAAAATATCTGAAAAAACAGCGACAAGGAAGTCGCGCAGTTTTCTGCGTGTGTCCCTGTCGCTCTTTTATTATCGGAAAGGAAGTTTTAGCAATGAAAAGCGTAACGGAAATCTTTGGCTCAATGGTATTTGATGACGCCGCAATGGAAGCAAGATTGCCAAAGGAGACTTATAAAATTCTCCAGAAAACAATCAAAGACGGAAAACACCTTGAAATCAGCGTTGCCAATGTTGTTGCAAATGCAATGAAGGATTGGGCGATTGAAAAGGGCGCAACTCATTTTACCCATTGGTTCCAGCCCATGACCGGTGTCACCGCAGAAAAGCATGACAGCTTTATCTCACCGAAAAACGGCAAGATTATCATGGAGTTTTCCGGAAAAGAGCTTATCAAGGGCGAACCGGACGCATCCTCGTTCCCTTCGGGCGGTCTGCGTGCAACTTTTGAAGCAAGAGGCTATACCGCATGGGACGCAACAAGCTATGCTTTCATTAAAGACGGAGTTCTCTGCATTCCCACCGTCTTCTGCTCATACGGCGGTGAAGCTCTTGACCAGAAAACGGCTTTGCTTCGTTCAATGGAGGCAATCAACCGTCAGGCATTGCGTGTTCTGAAGCTTTTCGGAAATGAAAATGTAAAGTTCGTCAAAACGACCGTCGGCCCCGAGCAGGAATACTTCCTTGTTGACGAGAAAGCGTATAACAACCGTAAAGACCTTATTTATACAGGCAGAACCCTTTTCGGCGCAAGAGCACCCAAGGGTCAGGAGCTTGATGACCATTACTTCGGCGCAATCAAACCCCGTGTTGCTCAATACATGAAAGACCTCAACGAAGAGCTTTGGAAAGTCGGCGTGCTTGCAAAAACAGAGCACAACGAGGTTGCTCCCGCTCAGCACGAGATGGCGCCCGTTTTCACAACAACGAACATTGCTGCAGACCACAACCAGCTCACAATGGAAATCATGCAGAAAGTTGCAAAACGGCACGGCATGGTTTGCCTGCTTCATGAAAAGCCTTTTGCCGGTGTCAACGGCAGCGGTAAGCACAACAACTGGTCAATTTCAACCGATACCGGCGTGAACCTTCTTGAGCCGGGCGAAACACCCTATGAAAACGCACAGTTCCTGCTCTTCCTTTGTGCAGTTATCAAGGCTGTTGATGAATATCAGGAGCTTTTGAGAATTTCTGTTGCCTCGGCCGGCAACGACCACAGACTCGGAGCAAACGAAGCTCCTCCGGCGATTGTTTCAATGTTCCTCGGCTCAGATCTTTCTGAAATTCTTGACGCTATTGAAAAGGATGAGCACTTTGACCCGAAGCAGAAAGAGCTTATGAAAATCGGCGTTCATACACTGCCTAAGTTCCCGAAAGATACCACCGACAGAAACAGAACAAGTCCCTTTGCTTTCACCGGAAACAAGTTTGAGTTCCGTATGCTCGGTTCGGCGTCGTCCGTTTCCTGCGCAAACACCGTTCTCAACACTTCGGTTGCCGAAGAGCTCAAGCAGTTTGCCGATGAGCTTGAGGGCGTCAAGGACTTTGAAGCTGCTTTGCATGAGCTCATCAAGAGAACCATCAAGGAGCATAAGCGCATCATTTTCAACGGTGACGGCTATGATGATTCATGGATCGCCGAAGCAGAGAGAAGAGGACTCAAAAACCTCAAAACAACTCCGGATGCCCTTTCACACATGCTTGATGTCAAGAATGTCAAGCTCTTCACAGACCACAAGGTTCTCACGGTTCCCGAAATTACCGCTCGTCACGAAGTCCGCCTTGAAAACTATTGCAAGGTAATCAACATTGAAGCACTTACCATGCTTGATATGGCAAGAAAGGACATTCTTCCTGCCATGAGCAAATTCTGCTGTTCGCTTGCAGACGGTGCGGCAAAGAAGTCCTCATTCATGCCCGATGTTGACTGTACTTATGAAAAGGAGACGGTCAAGAGTATTTCCGCTCTCATGGGTTCAGCATACAGGGCGGTCAGAAAGCTTGAGGAGGATCTTCTGGCTTCAAAATCAATCGAAGACTTTGTTGAACTTGCAGATTTCTATAAAACAATGATTCTTGACGACATGAGAATGTTAAGAATTTCCGTTGATGAGATTGAAACGATTGCTCCGAAGGAGAGTTGGCCGTATCCCTCATACGGAGAACTGCTTTTCTCCGTAAGATGAAAGGTTGGTAATTCCCGATGTGTTCAATAATGGGGTGTTGCGGCGAAAAGCTGCAACTTGAAGAATTTGAAAAGGGTTTTGAAAAAACAAAATCCAGAGGTCCCGATATGTCCCGTGTCATAGACACGGGAAAGGGCTTTCTCGGTTTTCATCGCCTTGCAATCATGGGTATTGAAGAAAGCGGAATGCAGCCGTTTGAAAAAAACGGGAGTTTTGTTGTTTGCAACGGTGAGCTTTACGGATTCAGAAAGCTCAAAAAGGAGCTTCAGGAAAAGGGGTATTCCTTTGTCAGTGATTCCGACTGTGAGCTTCTTTTGCCGCTCTATGAGGAATACGGAACAGAAATGTTTGCAAAGCTTGACGCTGAATTTGCGTTGATAATCTATGACTCAAAAACACACGAGTATATTGCGGCGCGTGATCCTATCGGAATCAGACCGTTGTTCTACGGCCTTGATAAAAGCGGAAGAGTATTTTTTGCAAGCGAAGCCAAGAACCTTGTCGGCCTTTGCGAGGATGTTATTCCTTTTCCTCCCGGACACTACTATAAGGACGGAAAGTTTGTTTGCTATTGCGACATCAGTGTTCCGGAAAAAGTTATCTGTGATGATGTTGAAACAGCCTGCAAGAATATCCGTGAAAAGCTGATTGCCGGAATTGAAAAACGACTTGATTCCGATGTTCCCGTTGGTTTCCTGCTTTCCGGCGGATTGGATTCTTCGTTGGTTTGCAGCGTTGCCGCAAAGCTTTCAAAGGAAAAAATCCGCACCTTTGCCATAGGTATGAGCACAGATGCAATCGACCTTAAATATGCAAAGGAGGTTGCCGAGTATATCGGAGCAGACCATACCGAGGTAATTATAACCGAGCAGGATGTTATCAAGGCTCTGCCGGAGGTTGTTGCTCTTCTCGGAACCTATGACATCACAACTATCCGTGCTTCAATAGGTATGTATCTTGTTTGCAAATATATCCATGAAAACACCGATCTGAGAGTGCTTCTCACGGGTGAAGTTTCCGACGAACTGTTCGGCTATAAATATACCGATTTTGCACCGTCGTCAGGGGAGTTCCAAAAGGAAGCTCAGAAGCGTGTTCATGAGCTTTATATGTATGATGTTCTTCGAGCTGACCGTTGCATTTCAGTCAACTCGCTTGAAGCCCGGGTTCCGTTCGGTGATCTTGATTTTGTCAGATATGTCATGGCTCTCGACCCGGAAATAAAGATGAACAAGTATAACAAGGGAAAGTTCCTTTTGCGCCACGCTTTTGAGGGCGATTGGCTTCCGCATGATATTCTCATGCGTGAAAAGGCGGCTTTTTCGGATGCTGTCGGTCATTCAATGGTGGACGATCTGAAAAAATACGCAGAAGAAACCTATACCGATGAAGAATTCAAAGAAAAGATTAAACAATATACCTTTGCAGCTCCGTTCACCAAAGAATCTCTGCTTTACCGTGAGCTTTTTGAACGCTTTTATCCCGGTCAGGCAAGGATGGTTTCCGATTTCTGGATGCCGAACAAAAACTGGGAGGGCTGCAATGTCAGCGATCCGTCTGCCCGTGTTCTTTCAAATTACGGCGACAGCGGAAAATAACGGATACAACCGGCATTGTCGGCTGTACATATTGCACCGATCGGGTTTACACAGCGCCCGGTCGGTGTTTATTTTGTGAAATATATCACAGGTAAAAGTACCGGAATAAACTTTCTTTTCATTACCTCTTGAAATCCGGGTGATTTTAGTATAATATATACAATATGTTAGCATTTATATCGGCAGTTTCTTTATTGATTTTGGAGGTTTTGTATGAAATACTCTCTCACAAAGGCTCAAGCAAAGGAGCTTATTTCGGGAAAGCTTTCCCATTATTTCGGCGTCGGTGTTCATGAAGCAACCGATGAGCAGTACTATAAGGCGGTTGCGCTCATCGTCCGTGAGCTTATGCACGACGGTGTCCGTGAATTCCGCAAAAATGCGGAGCAGTCCGATTCCAAAAAGATTTACTATCTCAGCATGGAATTTCTCATGGGACGCTCGCTCAAGAATAACCTTTTCAACCTCGGTCTCACAAAAACATTTGCTTCGGCATTGAAGGATTTTGATATCAGCCTTGAAAAGCTTTATGACTGCGAGCCGGACGCAGGTCTCGGCAACGGCGGTCTCGGCCGTCTTGCAGCTTGCTATCTTGACGGTCTTGCAACACAGGGATATAACGGTATGGGTTATTGCATTCTGTATGAATGCGGAATTTTCAAGCAGAGACTCGTTGACGGTTGGCAGACCGAGCTTCCCGATTTCTGGCTTCCCGGCGGTGAGGTCTGGCTTGTTCCCCGCGAGCAGGAATCCGTTGAGGTCAGCTTCGGCGGCTATGTCAGTGATCATTGGGACAATCAGTACCATTCGGTTGAAGTTACCGGTGATACAAAAATCACCGCAACACCGTATGATATGTTCGTTTCCGGCAACGGCGGAAAGGGTTACAGCATTCTGAGACTCTGGAAGAGCAAGGCTCCTTCGCTTGATATGCACCTTTTTGATCAGGGACAGTACATGAAAGCTATGGAGCAGGCAGCCATGGCAGAGGTCATCAGCAAAATACTCTATCCCTCGGATAACCATCCGGAGGGAAAAAGTCTGCGCCTGAAACAGCAGTATTTCCTTGTTTCCGCTTCGGTTCAGGATATTGTCAAGAGACATCTGCGCCACTATTCAACGATGGAAAACTTTGCGGAAAAGAATGCTGTCCACATCAATGATACTCATCCGACGCTTTCAATTCCGGAGCTTATGCGAATCCTGCTTGATGAATGCGGCTACGGCTGGGATGACGCCTGGAGAATTGTTTGCGCTTCGTGCGCATATACGAACCATACAGTAATGAAAGAGGCGCTTGAATGTTGGCCGGAAGGTCTTGTTCAGTCTCTTCTTCCCCGTATATATCAGATCATCAAGGAGATTGACAACAGATACCGTGCCCATGTCTGGGAGATGACTCATGACGCAGGAAGGGTTGAGGAACTTGCAATAATCTCCGGCGGCGTTGTCAGAATGGCAAACCTCTGCGTTGCTTCCTGCCACAGTGTCAACGGCGTTTCCGCTCTCCACAGCCAGATTCTCAAAGATACAATCTTCAACAGCTACTATAACCTTACACCCGAAAAGTTCACCAATGTAACAAACGGAATTGCTCACCGCCGCTGGCTGTGCCAGGCGAACCCGGAGCTTTCAAAGCTGCTTGAAGGACTTATCGGAAAGGGCTTCATAAATAATGCTGCCGAGCTTTCAAAGCTCAGTGAGTATCAGAACGACAAGGCTGTTTTGGAAGCACTCGGAAAGGTGAAGCTTCATAACAAGGAGAACTTTGCCGAACTTATCAGGAAAAAGACAGGCGTTGAACTTGACCCGAACTCGGTCTTTGATGTTCAGGTGAAGCGCTTGCATGAATACAAACGCCAGCACCTCAACGCTTTTCAGATTGTTGCAAAGTATCTTGAAATCAAGGCGAATCCGAACGGAAACTATGTCCCTCATACCTATATTTTCGGCGCAAAGGCGGCTTCGGGCTACTTTATGGCGAAGAAGATTATCAGCTTTATCGTTGCTCTTGCTGACCTTGTCAACAACGACCCCGATGTCAGAGGCAGACTCAGGATTGTTTATGTTGAGGACTACAATGTTACCGCTGCGGAAAGGCTTATGCCTGCCGCCGATATCAGCGAGCAGATTTCTCTTGCCGGAACGGAGGCAAGCGGAACCGGAAATATGAAGCTGATGCTTAACGGTGCAATCACCCTCGGCACTCTTGACGGCGCAAATGTTGAAATTCATGAAGCTGTCGGTGATGAAAACATGATTCTTTTCGGAATGACCACTCCGGAGGTCAACGACCTCAAGCGTGCAGGTTATGTTCCGATGAACTATTTCAACAACAACCCTGAGCTTCGTTCTGTTATTGAGTTCATTCAGCAGGGCTTCTCCTCAAAGCAGTTCCCGGAAATCGGAAACACCATTATTCACCACGACCCGTACATGGTTCTTGCTGATTTTGCCGATTACAGAAATGCACAGCGGAAGATTGACACTCTCTGGGCAGACAAAGAGCATTGGAACAGAATGTCACTGCTCAACATTGCCGGTGCCGGCCGCTTTGCCGCAGACCGTGCTGTTAATGATTATGCAAGGGATATTTGGCACACAAAGCCTGTCAAATAAGGTGAGTTGAAAATGAAAAGGGCTGTTATTTTTGACCTTGACGGAACATTGCTCAA
>JAEDHZ010000083.1 GCA_016292705.1 Clostridiaceae bacterium | reverse complement strand
ATATGGCTGTTCCGGCGCACAAAAAAACAACACCGCAGCTGCGCAGAAAACGCATAAACCGGTGTTGTGTTACTAAAAATCAAGCAGTCGCCCGATTGCGACTGCTTGACATAATTTTCATTTTAACTCTTTACCACAGATATGAAAAAGAGCCTTTTATATTCTATATGATTATTCTTCGGGCGAACAATATTCCTGTCCGCTCTGTTCAGTGTGAGCGGAAAACTTGTCTTCATCCTGTTTGCTGATGTTATAAATGAATTGCATTGAAAGAACCATTATTACCGTTCCGGCAACAAGGAAGCCGATATACAAATTTTTGACATTGGCACAAAAAGCTTCACTCTGAACAACATTGGTACCCTCAACAAAGCCGATTGCCGAAAGACCAAGCGCAACAATTGCTGAACCAACACCCTGCGCAAGCTTGCGGAAAAATGAATATATGGCATAAAGCGAGCTTTCCTCGTGAACACCCTTTTTGCGGAAGCTCATCTCTATGCAATCGGCAATGATAGCCCAGACAATAATCTGGAAAATGCAGTTTCCGATGTTGACTACCATAAGACCGCCGATATATATATACATTCCTTTGCCGTCAGGAGTTATGGGCAGGAATAGCATTATCAGACCAACGACTGCACTTGCAATACCGGTAAGCGTGATAAGCTTTTTCTTTCCGAAAGCCGAAACAAGCTTTCCTGCGAACGGCATCAGCAAAACAAGGGGTATATACGAGGCAAGAGTTGCAACGGTTGTCTTTTTTGCATCATTGAAAAAGTACTGAAAAACAAGGTTGTTTACAGACATCGATGAGTTATAGAACACAATCGAAGCAAAAGATGCAATCGTTGCTCCAACCATCGGTCGGTTGGTGAAAAAGCTCTTGAGTGTTGAAAAATAGCTGATTTTTTCCGGTACTTCTCCGTAGGGTACGCGCTCGGTAACCATTTTTGTCATTGCAAAAAGGAAAATGAGTGCGATGACGGAAAAGACAATTGAAACCAAAAACACCCTGTCTGCTATAATGATCTGAGCTGAGCCTTCTTCGCTCTCGTTCTTAGCATAAACAATTTTTGGAAGAAGCATGACAAAAATCATTGCAACGCCTGCGCCAATGCTGCGGAAAGTTGAAAGAGCCGTCCTTTCGCGCGGGTTGTCGGTGATTATCGAATGAAGTGAGCCGTAAGGCACATTTACCATGGTATAGGCAACCGACCAGAGGCAATATGAAGCGAGACACCAGACAATTTTTGCATTCGGTGTGAACGACTGAACCGGAGTAAAAATCATAACGGTCAGTACAACGAGTCCGACTGCGCCGATGAGTACCCACGGCATAAACTTGCTCTTTTTGCTGATTCGTTTGCGGTCAACCATGTTGCCTATCAGGATGTCGTTGACAGCATCCCAAACCTTTGAAACAATAACTATCCATGCCCAGCTTTTTGCCGAAATTCCGACAACCTGCATATAGAACAAAAGCATGTATGTTGAAACGAGCGAGAACGAAAGGCCACAGCCGAGGTCACCGAAAGCGTAGCCGATCTTATCCCTCATTCCGAATGGGCGAAGTGCTTTTTTCTCCATGATATTCTCCTTTCACGCCGCTGCGA
Organism: Clostridiaceae bacterium; assembly: GCA_016292705.1. GTDB lineage: Bacteria > Bacillota > Clostridia > Oscillospirales > Acutalibacteraceae > UBA6857. Next base: position 5,217 of record JAEDHZ010000083.1, on the reverse strand, counting down.
TTTTTTACTTCTTGATTGTCTGAAGGAACTGTTCTGCAAGCTCTTTCATGTCATCGTTGATATGTATAAATTTAAGGTTCAGAACGGTCTTGAGCTTGATAGGAGCAACAATCTTCATGAGCGGACTTGAAATAATCTTTCCGGCAACGCCGCTGACCATTCCTCTGACATCATCATTCTTGAGAATTTCACCGATTGTGTCTTCAGTGCTGAGGTATTCGGGATTGATATCCTCGCTCTTCGGAACAAACCAGTTCCTGACCATGGTTGATGCCCCGTCCGGAAGCGAATATGAAGCCGGATAGCCCTCAACGCCTTCAAAAGCAACCGTTTCCTCAATGCCGTCTGCAATTGCGGTAACTTTGTTGTTACCCTCTTTTATGGGTACATCTTCAAAGGTGAAAACATGCTCGCCCGCCAGCGTCTTTTTATATCTTCCGCACTTGAGTGTAACCTCATTGCAGTTTGAAATAATGCGGAATGTGCGCTTTCCTATCATACGCTGTGCATAACGGCCGCCCTCGATATGGACAAATTTTTCGTCTGACCAGAACGCCTTATACATATAGAAAGCGTCCTTTTTGATCTTGCGGTCAAAGGAAACAAGTCCTTTGTTGTTCCTGCCGCGGACCCCGCCCTCATTGCGCATTGATGAACCGAAGTCAAACATATTCCAAACATACGAGCCCCAGAGCCATTCTGTGCTGTTGATTACATTAAGATAATGCTCGTGGAAACGGGACTGGTAACCCTCGCTGTAATCGCCCTGAACCGGATTGTCGCTGTAATAGCCGATGACAGCCTCTGCTCCGTACTCCGAAAGGCAAAGCGGAACTTTCGGCTGAACCTCTTTGAATCTCCTGAGCCATTCATCAATACCGTCAACCGTCTTCATGTACCAGCCGTAATAGTGGTTATATCCCATGATATCGGTGATATTGTTAAGCTCGCTTTCCGGCGGACACATTGTGAGCTGTGCGCAGGTTGTCGGCCTTGAAACATCGAGAACATGAGCAAGATTGTTGAGTTCTTCAATCGAATCCGTAAGAACAGGAGAAGCACCCTGAATCGTGATTTCGTTTTCAATGCCCCAGCAGAAAATTGACGGGTGGTTCATGTTCTGCTTGATAAGTTCCTCAAGCTGAGAAAGCGCATTCGCCTGCTTTTTCTTTGAAAATCTTGAAATTACGGGAACCTCCGCCCAAACAAGGAAGCCCATTTCATCGCAGAGTGAATAAAACTCCTCTGCCTGCTGATAGTGTGCAAGGCGGATTGAATTTGCGCCAACCTCACGGATGAGTTCAAGATCCTCTCTGTGTTCATTGATAGTCAGCGCATTGCCGAGACCTTCCCTGTCCTGATGGCGGGAAACACCCTTGAGCTTGATGTGCTTTCCGTTAAGGAAGCAGCCCTTATCGGCGTCAAAGCGAACCTCACGGAAACCGAAGCGGCTTTCAACGCAGTCAACCGTCCTCGACTCCATGAAAAGCGTTGCACGGAGTGTATAGAGATACGGATCCTCCATACCGTTCCACAGATGGGGATTTTCAACATGAAGCCTTACTCTGTTACCGGCGGAGGCAACAAGCTTTCCGTCTGCGTCAAAGATTTCATAAAGCACTCTCACTCCGGTTTCATAGCCGGAAATGATCGTTTTAACAAAAACATCGCCGTTCATTTTTGGTGTGATATAAAGCGCAGAGCTTCCGCAATCATCAAGCGAAAAATGCTGCTTTTCAACCTCGGTAATAAGGTTTACATCACGATAGATTCCGCCGTAAAATGTGAAATCCGCTGTTTCCGGATAAATCTCACGCAAAGGGGAATTGTCAACCTCAACCGTCAGAAAGTTCTTCGGCGAGGATAAAAAGTCCGTCACCTCAAATCGGAATGTTGAATAGCCACCAAGGTGGGAACCAACCTTGTTTCCGTTGATGTAAACTGTGCAAGCGGCATTAACACCCCTGAATTCAAGCCATGTTTTTCCTTTTGGGCGCTCAACTATTCTGGTATAGGTGCATTTTCCCCTGTAATAAGTAGGTTCGCTGCCCTGTCCGTCAAGGTTGTTCCAGGTGTGCGGAATATTAACCGTTGATTTTTCCCCCGCCTTTTCAAATGTCCAGCCGTCATTGAGTGAAACATACTTTCTCATTACTGTCCTCCTAATGTATTATTCAAAAGCAGATGTCTGCCATAATTCCGTAATGATCGGAAAGATACATTCCGTTCACCGTATCTTTCATGATTTTATACCGTTCAACCTCGGTTGCGTTTGAAACAAAGATGAAGTCTATTGCGGTTGAATGGAAAAGGTCTTTTTTTCCGTAATTATGAAAAGTTTTTCCACTTTCCGTTTCCTTTGCAACAAACCTGCTGTCCGAAAGAACAGCTGTCAGTTTTTTATATGTTTCGGTTTTTTCTCCGGTATTGAAATCTCCTGTGCAGGCAACGGGGCCGAGCTTCATAAGTTCTTCAATCTTTCCGAGGAGCACATCTGCCTGCCTTGAACGGGTGTATTCAAGCAGATGGTCAAGATGTGTGTTGATGTGGGTAAAGACAAAGCCGTTTTCCTTGTTTTTCAGCGTTGCCCAGGTGCATATCCGGGGCATTGAGGAAAGGAAAGACTTTGAACCGGACTTGTCCGGAGTTCTGGAAAGCCAGATCGTTCCCGAATCAACAAGGTCATATTTATCTGCACGATAGTAAACGGCGCTGTATTCGCTGTTTTTTGATTTATCACGCGGCTCGCCCACTCTTGCGTAATTTTCACCGAGTGCGGAATCAAGAATACCTAACCATTTTTCCGTTGCCTCCTGAACACCGAAAGAATCGGGCATATAGTTTTCAAGAGCGGCGCAAACGAATTTTCCCCGGTTTTCAACAGAACCGTAAATGTCATCCTTGCAGCGCAGATTGAACGAAACAACACGCACGGCGTTTCCGCTTTTTTGCGGCGCACTGTTTATCTCAATGCTTGCCGGAGAATAGAGTCCAAGTGTCATCAAGACGGCAAGAATAAGGGGAAGGAACTTGACTCTGAGTGCTTCAAACATAGTTTTCACAATATCACATCCGTAAACTCGTATACAATAGAATATTACTATTTTATCAGAGGTTTGTCAAGGCTTCATCCGGTTTTCAATTACAACCAAAAAAGATGTAATAAAGCGAACATCACCGTAGCAAAATGGCTTTAACAGGTAACCTGAATATTTCCCTTTCAAGCATGATTCTGAAACAAAAGCAGCCACATCAACTGCGGCTGCTTTTTTGTCGGATTTAATTCTTCGTTTTACCGAGATACGCTTCTTTAATTGTTTCATCGGCAAGGAGCTCTGCTCCCGTTCCCTCCATGGTGATGCGTCCGGTTTCCATAACATACGCTTTGTCAGCAATTTTGAGCGCCATGTTTGCGTTCTGCTCAATGAGGAGAACCGTAATACCCTCGCTGTTAATCTGACGGATAATCGAGAAAATATCCTGAACAACAAGCGGAGCAAGACCCAACGACGGTTCGTCCATCATAATAAGCTTTGGTGAGCTCATCAGTGCCCTACCGACCGCAAGCATCTGCTGCTCTCCTCCGGAAAGAGTTCCGGCAAGTTGCCACGAACGTTCTTTCAGACGGGGAAACAGTTCATAGACATGTTCAGTATCCTTTTGGACGGCTTTTTTGTCTTTTCTGAGATATGCACCGATTTTGAGGTTTTCCGCAACGGTAAGGTTCGGGAAAACCCGCCGTCCCTCGGGAACAAGGGTGATTCCCTTTGAAACGATATAGTCCGGTGTTTTTCCGGAAATTTCCTCACCTTCAAAGACTATGGATGCACTCTTGGACTTGACAATTCCTGAAATGGTCTTGAGCACCGTGCTTTTTCCTGCGCCGTTTGCGCCGATAAGCGTTACGATATCGCCCTTGGGAACATCAAAGGAAATTCCTTTGACAGCTTCGATTCCACCGTAGGAAACAACGAAATCTTTAATCTGAAGTATATTATCACTCATCTTCCGTCACCCCCAGGTATGCATCAATAACGCGCTGATTCTTCTGAACCTCAGCCGGTGTTCCCTTTGCAATGAGCTTTCCGAAGTCGATAACATAAATCCGGTCGGAAATGTCCATAACAAGATTCATGTGGTGCTCAATAACAAAAATTGTAAGACCAAAGTCATCACGGATTTTTTTGATGAAAGCGGTCAGCTCGTCCGTTTCCTGAGGATTCATTCCGGCTGCCGGTTCGTCAAGAAGCAGCAGCTTGGGGTTTGTTGCGAGCGCACGGGCAATTTCAAGGTGACGCTGCTTTCCGTATGGAAGCGAAGTGGCTTTTTCATCCATAACATCGTCAAGACCGAGGATTTTGAGGAGCTCATAGCACTCCTCCTTCATCCGCTTTTCCTCCTTGGCATTGAGCCTGAAGGTTGCGGTAAAGAGGTTGCTCTTTCGCCTCATGTGTTTTGCAATAAGAACATTTTCAAAAACCGTCATAGACTTGAAAAGGCGGATGTTCTGGAATGTTCTTGCAATACCCTTTTTGGCAATAGCATCCGGCTTGAGGGAAACAACCGTTTTTCCGTGCTTGGGCTTTGAAATATACTTGTCTTTGTTTTCGCCGGCATAAAGCTTCTTCATCTTTCCGTGCGGATGATTTCGTGCGATCGGTTTTTCCATGAAGTCAACTTCGCCGTTTGTCGGCTCATAAACTCCTGTGATAACATTGAAAGCCGTTGTTTTTCCTGCGCCGTTCGGTCCGATAATTGAGACTATCTCGCCCTCATTGATTTCAAGGGAAAGGTCGTTGACGGCAACAACTCCGCCAAATTGCATTGTGACATCGCTCAGGCGAAGAACATTTTTCTTTTCACTGCTCATTTTGCCGCAACCTCCTTTTCAGCTTTTTTGCCGGAAGTCTTCTTTTTGCCTTTGGACTTGAGCTTTTCGGCAATCCTTGAAAACGAAAGTTCTTTGTCGCCCATGATTCCCTGGCGGAAGAAGAGAACGATTATCATGATGATAACCGAGAAAACAACCTTTCTGAAACCGCCGCGGAACAAAGTTGACTGGATTCCGAGGAATGAGCCGCTGTCAAGACCGCGCAGCCACCACTCACTCGCAGCGATATAAAGGAACGAGGAAATGCAGCTGCCGCTGATTGAACCGATTCCGCCGACAACAACAATGAGAAGAATCTCATAGGTCATTGCGGATTCAAAGGCAGT
>JAEDHZ010000082.1 GCA_016292705.1 Clostridiaceae bacterium | reverse complement strand
TTTGCCGTTAATCAGAAAATTCATAAATAGTACTTGAAAACTCAGGAAAATAATAGTAAGATATCCGTGATAGATTTATTCACCGGACTATTCCGGAAAGAAAGGATGTTTTTTGAAATGTGGCAGCTTAAAAAAGCATATTACAGAGCTTTTCAGAAAATCATGAAGATCGCCATGTATGCCTTTGATTGGTCGGAGCCGGAGCTCCTTGAGGGACCCGGGGCGATTGACCGTCTCCCGGCCCTCATCAAGTCAAAGGGCCTCAGGCGTGTTCTCGTCGTTACCGACCAGGGACTTATGAGCCTTCATATCCTTGACGGACTTTTTGCCGCCCTTGAAAGGGAAGGCGTTGAGTACGCAGTTTATGACGGAACTCAGCCCAATCCGACAATCGACAATATCGAAGATGCCCGCAAGCTCTATCTTGACAACAACTGCGAGGGTGTTATCGCTTTCGGCGGCGGTTCACCGATGGACTGCGCAAAAGCTGCAGCCGCAAGAGTTACCAATCCGAAGCTTTCCGTCAAGCAGATGAGAGGCGTTATCAAGCTTCATCATAAGCTTCCGCCGCTCTTTGCCGTTCCGACAACCGCAGGAACCGGATCGGAAACCACACTTGCAGCCGTTGTTTCCGATCCCGCAACCCATGAAAAGAACGCCATCAACGACCCCCGTCTTCGTCCTAAGTATGCTGTTCTTGATCCGGAGCTTACCGTTGGTCTTCCCGCGCATATCACATCAACAACAGGTATGGACGCATTGACCCACGCTGTTGAAGCATACATCGGAAAGAGCAATGTCCGTTCAACCGAGGCTTATGCCGAAAAAGCAACACGCATGATTTTTGCAAATGTTGAAAAGGCATATCAGAACGGCAAGGACATTGAAGCAAGAAACAATATGCTCAAGGCTTCATACTATGCAGGTATGGCTTTCACAAGAGCTTATGTCGGCTATGTTCACGCAATCGGTCATAACCTCGGCGGCTTCTATCACATTCCGCACGGTCTTGCAATGGCTGTTATTCTTCCGTATGTTCTTGAGTATTACGGCGCAACGGCTCATGAGCGCCTTGCAAAACTTGCTGTTATTACCGGCGTTAAGACCGAAGGCACCGACAGCGAAAAGGCTGTTGCTTTCATTGAAGCCGTTAAGAAACTCAATCAGGATATGAACATTCCCGACGGCTTTGATTGCATCAAGGAAGAGGACATTCCGACAATCGTCAAGCGTGCTCTTAAAGAGGCCAATCCGCTTTATCCCGTTCCGAAAATTATGGACGAGGCGGACTGCGAGGCTGTTATCAGAAGACTTATGAAATAATCCGGTGGTATGCCGTAAACGAGGGGCTGTTGCTTTTGCAACGGTCCCTTGTTGATTTATCTGACAATTCCTTGCGCAGTAATTATTTCAAACTATATACATTTTGAAAATAAAATGTTACAATCTCTTCCTGAATATCAGACTTTAATAATAAGCACTTATCATCCTTGACAAGTCTGTCATCAACCTGCATAATAAAACGGATAAGAGAAAACGAGGTGGAGCTTATGGCATTACTAAAAAGGCTTCTTGCGGTTATCGGAGCTGCAAGACATTCTTTGACTGATTATGATTTCGATGAAACAACAAATGCGTTCAGACAAAGGGAAACAATCAAATCGGTACGGAAACTTGATGAAAACATTTATCTTTTGGATTTCAAAGCGGATTATGGAATTGACGAATTGTTGCGCAACGGTGTTGATTCACTGAGCGGTCTTCTGAAATTCGTTGTTGATCAGTTGCCCGAAAAACACGGCGAAATAAAAACCGGTGATTACATCGGCGGCGGATGCTCAACTTTTGAGGCTTATACTCCGGACGGAGATCACACACTCGCAAGGAACTTCGATTTCAAGGACGCTCCATGTTTCATTGTATGGACGCATCCGAAAAACCACTATGAAAGCATATCGGTTGTTGACACAAACTTCATGGTTTATGGAAAGTCAATCAACAGATTCAACAATCAAAATTCGTTTCAGACGCTCCTTGCTCCGTATTGCTGCGTTGACGGAATCAACGATCAGGGGCTTTCCATTGCTGTTCTTCAGATTAAAACATCACCTACCCGTCAGACGGACACAGGCAAGCTGAACATTGTGACAACCGCCATGATAAGAGGCGTTCTTGACACCTGTGCAAATGTTGATGAAGCCGTCGAATTCATTTCGTCATACAATATGCACGATTTACTCGGCTGCGCATATCATTACCAGATTGTTGACAAAACGGGCAAGTCAGTGGTTGTCGAATATGTTTCCGACAAGCTATATGTCTATCAGAAGGGCAGCGATAAATGCGGCGTTTCCGGTTCAATTTTTGAAGATGACGGAATCAATCTTCAGTATGTAACCAATTTCACGGTAAAAAAAGACATCGGAAACGCAAAAATTGAGCAGCACGGCGAAGACAGAGCGGAAACCATCGTAAAGGTACTCCACGATAAAAAAGGAATTATGACTGAACTTGAATCAATGGATTTGCTCAGTCATGTCAGACTCAACTATAATCATCCGAAATATCCGTGGAATATCGTTGCTCTCTGGAGTGCAGTATATAACACAAACCGCAAAACTTTAAAGCTTGCGGCAAATATGGACTATTCAAAAATCTATACATTCAGCGTTAACCGTCCCTGCGAAGTTCTTGAAACCGAAGCCCTCACCGAAAGTGCCTATTCTTCGAGGGAATGGAAGTACTTATAACGTGTAAAACCCCGTAAAAGGTAAAAACAACTCTGAGAATCCTTCAGAAAACAAAGTTGAACGAAAATCATGTTCATGTTTTGCTTTTTGTTTTTCAGCGGCTTATGCTCAAAATTTTCCGTTTATTTCGCCTTTTTCCGTTGACCTCGGCGCAGATGTCTGTTAAACTATATCGGATAGGGTCTTGAGTGTGTCCGAAAACACCCTGAGGGGAATGAAACAATGAAAAAATCAAAGCGTATAGCAGTCATTGTTGCCGCTGTTTTATGTATTGCGGCTGTTTGCTCAGCAATACTTTTGCTCTCGGTGGCAAAATCAAACAAGGAATATAAAAACGCACCACTTTCCTTGCCGGAAAAGTTCACCGTCACCGGGCATACCGGATGTATGGGTGAAAATGACAACTCCCTTGAGGCCATGGAGGCGGCGATCCGTGTCGGCGCAGAAATTGTTGAATTTGACCTGAACTTTGACGAAAACAAAAATCCCGTCCTTTCTCATGACGATCCGGAAGGCGGAGAAGTTACGCTCAGGCAGGCATTTGAGTTTTTGAAGAAGAACCCTGCCGTTCTTGCGAATATTGACGCAAAAAGCACGGAAAACATCAAATCGGTCAGAGTTCTTGCTGAAGAATATACGGTTGAGAAGCAAATCTTTTTCACTGGTATTGAGGAAGAGGATGTTGAAGCGGTGAAAAATGACTGCCCGGGTATACCTTACTATCTGAATCTGGATGTGAAAAAGAGCAGAGCCTGCGACACTTCGTACATTGAAGAGCTTGCCGAAAAGGTTATTGAAAGCGGTGCTGTCGGAATCAATATGCACAAACGAGCTGTAACAAAAGAGCTTTGCAGTCTTTTCCGTTCCAAAAAGCTTTTGGTTTCGGTTTATACCGTAGACAGGGATGCGGAGATTTACCGTGTGCTTGCCGCTGCTCCTGACAACATTACATCAAGAAATCCGGACAGGGTGCTTGAGATAATTGACGAAAAGAGCAGAGAGACAATTCAAACCCATATAAAATAATGAAGCGAGGTATAAAAAATGAGCAAGATTAAAATGAACACCATTGTTGAAATGGACGGAGACGAGATGACAAGAATCATCTGGAAGATGATTAAAGACGAGCTTCTCCTCCCGTTTGTTGAGCTGAACACCGAATACTACGACCTCGGTCTCAAGCACAGAGACGAAACAAACGATCAGGTCAGCATTGATGCCGGCGAGGCCTGCAAAAAATATCATGTCGGCGTAAAATGCGCAACAATCACCCCGAATGCACAGCGTGTTGAGGAATATGACCTCAAGGAGATGTGGAAGAGCCCGAACGGCACCATCCGTGCAATCCTTGACGGAACCGTTTTCCGTGCACCTATTCTTGTCAGCGGAGTAAAACCTGCCGTCAGATTCTGGGAAAAACCCATCACCATTGCCCGTCATGCCTATGGTGATGTTTACAAAGCAACCGAATTCCGGCTCACAGAACCGGGCAAGGCAGAACTCCTTTTCACCGGTGAAAGCGGAGAAGAAAAAAGAGCAACCGTTTATGATTTTGAATGCGGCGGCGTTTTGCAGGCACAGTATAACAAGGACAGCTCAATAAGATCCTTTGCTCATTCCTGCTTCAAGTATGCGCTTGATACCAAGCAGGATCTCTGGTTTTCAACCAAGGATACCATTTCAAAGCAGTATGACCAGACTTTCAAGCTCATTTTTGAAGAGATATATGAAAACGAATACAAAGAAGACTTTGAAAAGGCAGGCATAACCTATTTCTATACCCTCATTGATGATGCCGTTGCAAGAGTTATCCGCTCAAAGGGCGGCTACATCTGGGCTTGCAAAAACTATGACGGCGATGTTATGAGCGACATGGTTTCAACTGCTTTCGGTTCGCTTGCAATGATGACGAGCGTTCTTGTCAGTCCGGACGGAAACTTTGAATATGAAGCTGCACACGGAACAGTAACCCGTCATTACTATCGCTATCTTGAGGGCGAAACCACCTCAACCAACCCGATTGCAACAATCTTTGCCTGGACGGGTGCACTGAGAAAGCGCGGAGAGCTTGACGGAAACACAGAGCTCATGGCTTTTGCCGATAAACTTGAAAAAGCATCGCTTGATGTTATTGAAAGCGGAAGAATGACAAAGGACCTTGCCCTCCTCTGGCAGGGTGAAAAGCCGCAGACCCTTTCAACGGAAGAATTTATCAAAGCAATAAGAGCAGAACTTGAAAAATAATCAAGAAAAAACACAGGCGGTATATCCCGAAAGGATGTGCCGCCCGAGCTTTTTCCCGGCTTTGCGGCGCAATTGATATTATTAAGAATTATATTTTTATTTTTTTCTTATTTGGCTTGATTTTTGGGTTTCTCTTTGGTAAAATATTCAGTAAAAGCGGAGGGATTATTATGAAAAGATTGTGTTTCAAGGTTATTGCTTTTCTTTTTGTAACGCTGATTGCGTTTTCAAGTTTGTTCTTTGTAACTTCGGCTGTTGTTGAAGAAGCAGCAGGAAAAAATGCTGCGATAAAATCGACCGGCGGTTTGTCCGGTGCAAAATATGATTCCGAAAATGACCAAAAAGTCTCCGATCTTCCGGTTCTTACCGTTACCAGTGAAAGTCTGAGTGTTGTCCGCGGAAAAACAGTTCAGATGAAAGCTACTGTTTACGGAGTGAAAGTTCAGCCCATTTTTGTCTGGACATCCTCCGATATCAAGATTGCCACAGTCAGCCCGTCCGGTAAGGTCAAGGGTATTTCAGCGGGAAAAGCAATAATCACCGCAACTGCAATTGTAAATGGCAAAAAGCTCAGCGGCAGCTTTGCAATAAATGTTGTTACCAAGCCGAACCTCATCAAAGACCTGCTTGAGCGCAAGCAGATTCTCAGTTATCAGTACAGCTATATCGATGATTATTATTACACCAACGACAAGGATTGCTGGCAGTATAACTTCGGCTTCGGCAAGGTTTATGACCTCGTTGCGCCATACATTCTTCTCGAATATGACTATACCCGTGTTTTCTTCACCTATGAGGGCAAGGACTGGATGATTCAGCTTTGGAAAGGTCAGTACGGTATGCTGTTCTATGGCGGAGAAATCGGCGTTTATAACAAAGCGCACTCGGACAAAAAGGACACTGTTTTCACAATGTACAAATGCCCCGCCAAGGAAGACTGGTTGAAGATGGAAATGACCCTTTATCATGATGAGGGCTTCGGAAACTATGAGCGTCAGTTCACAAGGGAATATGGCGAATATTGGTGGTGCACAGGCTTCAAGGATGGACACCTGCGCCGTCAGGAGCCTGCCGACGAGCTTCGCATGACGGGCAGAATTACGCTGAAGGATGCCGAAATGACAGGTCTTTTCACTCAGGGCCTCAAAGACTGCGGCTTTGGACAAAGCAATAGTGTTAAAGGTCTTGAATTGGATCAGTTCTATGTTGACGGAAACGATGTTTACTTCAGATGGCAAAACATTTCCGAGGCAGAAAACACAATGCCCATCAAGGTTGGATTCGGTGTTTTGGCCTTTATCAACATTTCAGCATTTTTCCTTATGATTCTTTCCTTCTTTTCGCTGATTGGCATGGGTGCATTTTTCCTGTTTATAATCTGATTGAATGAATCATAAAACTTAATTTGAACAAAAACCTCTCCAAAAACCGGTTGCACCGGTCTGTGGAGAGGTTTTTTGTTCTTTTCAAGCTCGGGTCACTTCAGTTTTTCAGCCCACTGCGCTTCTCTGAAACCGACAAGCACGGTGTCATCGCAGACAACTATCGGGCGTTTAACAAGCATGCCGTTGGTTGAAAGGAGCAGGAGCTGTTCCTCCTCACTCATTTCAGGAAGCTTGTTTTTGAGCTGCATTTCCTTATACAGCAGTCCGCTTGTGTTGAAAAACTTTTTCAGCTCAAGTCCGCTTTTTTCGTACCATTGCTTTAATTCTTCAAAGGACGGATTGTTTTCAACAATGTGACGCTCTGTGTATTCAATGTTGTTTTCATCAAGCCACTTTTTGGCTTTCTGACAGGTTGTGCATTTCGGATAATGTATGAATAGCATTTTTTCACCTCTTTTAAAGATTATTATATAACAAATCAACC
>JAEDHZ010000081.1 GCA_016292705.1 Clostridiaceae bacterium | reverse complement strand
CATCAAGCAGCTCGCCTATGAAAACACCCTCAACGGCTTCAATCAAAACATCAAGACCTATAACAACATAAGGAAGAAGATACAAAACAGCCTGAATCCAGACTTTTACTTCAACGAAGCTGAAAAGCACCGTTAAACCTACAACCATTGCCGCCGAAATTACTATTCTCAACAGCACCTTTTTTTGATTCTTGTCCATATTACAGCCTCCAACAGTTGAATAATCGTTCATCTATATAATGTATTATAGTTGAACAACCGTTCAATTGTCAATAGGTTTTCGCATTTTTTTGATAATTATTTTTATAAAATTGTCAAAATATCAGTACGGAAATAAATGTAAATTTTCAAAAGGTTATTGATGATGCCGGAATTATAAAAATACTATAAACAAAACAGCCGCCAAACGGCGACTGCTGACTGCTTTGATTTATCATTTATATTTTTCCCCGGCTGTTAACAAAACATATCATTTAATTGTCACGGAATTGTTCAGCACACCTGCACTGTAAAGAAAAAGTATATCCTGACCGCTAAAATCAACAAAACGATCCAGAATCATCGGAGAAATATAACGAATATCAACGAGAGTTATCTCACTGAAACCTGAAATGAGAAGCGGCGCAAGACTGCTTGCAAAGGAATCACGGAAGATTACAAGCTTTTTTCCCGCCGGGTTTTCAGGATTCTTAATTTTCAAAAGCGACTTAGGTCCTGAAAGAAAAACTTCATACAAATCCTGTCCCGAAACTTTTTCAAGATCATAGACCGGGATTTCACTATCAGTTTCTCTGTCATAAACAATGCTGTTTTTTGTCGACGAGTTTTCAAAAATTGAAAGAGTATCCGGCTTCACCGGCAATGCAGACTGTCCGGCAAAGACGCCGAAAAAGCTGTCAGTCAGCTCACTTTCGGTAAAGTCTGTGTCAAGAACAACGCCAAGCCTTTGCGCAACCCGCTCGGCAACACCTATGATTTTATCCTGTCGCCAATGGGAATCCGTACGATAATAGCAAGAAATGTCGAGCAGGTCTGTGATATCAATATACTCAGCTTCGTTCATTGAATCAACAGCGTATGAAAAAAAGCTTTCATAGTCGATTGACGGGTAGCCGTTTTTAGACGCAAGGTAAAAGTTTTTATCCGGAATAATCGAGAAAAACACCTTACGGTCTTTGTCAGCATATTTTTTAATTACATCACGGAAACGGTCGGTTGCTCTTTTGACCGATTCAAGGTTTCCCGGGTAATCAAGCTTTGAAAGATGACCGTCCGTGCAATACAAATCGTTGTTGTCCTTTTGACCGAAAACATAACGGGAAACAAGAGCCTTAATCCGGCGAAAACTGTCCCTGAGCGGAAAATGGTCAAGGGTATACTTTTCAAAATCTGCGGTAAAGCTCCCGTCAACAACCTTTTCTGCAGTGAGATTGGGAAAGACCGCAAGTGGCCTGCGTTCACTTTCAGAAATCTTTTTATCAGGAGTCAGAACACCGAGAACGGCAAATCCGAACACAAACAGAGCCGACACAAGAACAACACAGAAATTCATTTTCTTTTTCATTGCATCACCTCCTAAAATCTGAAATATAAAAACGGATTGAACGAACCGTCAACAAGAAAAGCCGTGCAGACTGCAAGAAGCAGAACAACAACCGCAGGCTCCGCAACCAAAAGCACAGCTGAACCGCCCTTTTTTTCTGACACGAGTTTACAGAGCTTTCTTACAAGCTGAGTTGAACCGATTGCAGCGAGAATCAGGATGACAGCATAGCTTTTCAGATAGTAAACCGCCTCACCGGATACCGCAGGAACACCGCCGAAGCCAAACATCGCTTTGAGCGTTGCAAAAGAGGAACCCACCGTGTCAGCGTCAAAAATCACAAAGCCTATGACAACAAAAAGCATTGTGTAAACATGGTTGAGCACACGAAGCTTTTTAAGCCCCTTCAGAAGCCAGAGCTTTTCAATCACAAGCAGCACGGCGTATATAAGCCCCCAAAGGACAAAGTTCCACGCAGCTCCATGCCAGATTCCCGTTGCAAACCAGACAATGAAAATGTTTAAAAACCAGCGCAATTTTGAAACACGATTACCGCCGAGAGGAATATATAGGTAATCTCGGAACCACGAACCGAGTGAAATATGCCATCTGCGCCAGAACTCAGTGATGCTTGAGGAAGTGTACGGGTAATTAAAATTCTCCGAAAAGCGGAATCCGAAAATGCTTCCGAGACCGATTGCCATGTCGCTGTAGCCCGAAAAATCAAAGTAAATCTGAAGTGTGCAAGCGGCGGCATAAAGCCAGAAAAACAGCACTGACTGCTCATGAGACTGCTTGAAAGCTGAAACAAGCTCCGCCAGAACATTTGCAACAAGCACCTTTTTTGAAAGACCGATTGCAAAGCGTCTTATTCCAGTTGCAGCCTTTTCAAGGCTGTGCGTCCGGTTTTCAAGCTGAACGGCAATGTCACTGTATCGGACAATGGGACCTGCAATCAGCTGAGGGAACATTGAAATATAAAGTGCAAGATTGACATAGTTCCTTTGCGCCGGAGCATCCCTGCGATAGACATCAATCGTATAGCTGATAATCTGAAAAGTATAAAAGCTGATTCCAATCGGCAAAGCTACTTTCAGAAGAGGTATTGACAGTCCGGTAAGCGCATTGAAATTACCTATGAAAAAGTCGGCATACTTGCAATATCCCAACAAAACCAGGCTGACAGCAACTGAGGCGGTCAAAAATATTTTTGACCGCCTTTTTTCACGGGTTCTTTCAATCAACAGACCGAACACATATCCCTGTGTTATTGAAAAAAGCATCAAAAGAAGATACTTCGGCTCTCCCCAACCGTAAAAGAACAGGCTGGAGAGAAGCAGAACCGTATTTTTCAGCTTTTTCGGCACGGCAAAATACACCGCAAGCACAACGGGAAGAAAACAAAACAGGAACGGAACACTTGAAAAAACCATTTACTATTCTCCCGGTTTATTATTCTATCGGAGATTCGCTGATAATTTTTGCAGAGGAATAAGCCTTGGTAAGGCTAACCTTGAAAGCGTCAAGATTCATTGTCTTTCCGAAAACGGCAAGAACAACATCATCAACGCTTGCGATAACAAGACCGTCCGGGAAACCGCACATCCACTGTCTCTTGAGGATGTTATCCTTGAGAATGGAAGCAAGGTCTTCAACATCGTCAACATTCTTGACACGGAAAGCACCGCAAGTAAATGTGTTTGCGTTCATCATGTGCACAAGGGAAGCGGCAGCGTCAACCTTTTCAACTGCTTCGGCAGGAAGTCCGAGGGTTGAATCAAGTTCCTCCTTGTTTTCAAGGCTGAATACGCCCGGCTCATCCATCTTGCTGTTTTCTTCGGACATATCACCGCCGGCAACGGGGAATTTTTCGTTTTCACCGAAGCCAGACCACACTGTCTGAAGAACCTCAAGCGGATCTTTGGACTCAACAGCGTTTGAGCCTCCGTTGTCCTTGCCTCCGGCACAGGCAACGAGTGAAAGCATCAGGGCGATTGCGAGAAGAAGTGTTACAATTTTTTTCATGACTTTTTACCTCCGGGTAATAATTTTATTGTCCATTTATTTAAGCTTTCATCAAATGAAAGCAATAAATCTGTTTTGCCGCTGACGGTCAAAAAATATTCTTGACCGATTTCGGCATTTTCAACGGTCCAACGAACTGAAAAGCTTCCGCTTTCCTCTATCTCCTTTTCTCCGAAAGATGAAGAAGCAGTATAAAGCTCACCGCTTTGCGCCTTGAGAACAACTTTTCCGGTTGCCTTGATTTCAAGAGGAACAGAAAGCTCTTGCGTCATTGCTCTTGCGTTTTGCGTCGTAGAAACAGCAACGGGATTACCCGAAACAACTGTTCCGTAAACGCTGACTTTTGTTCCCGAACCTAAAAGGAAAGCCGATAACGCAGCAACAATCACAACAAAACACGCAGCAACAGCTGAAAGCTTTTTGACCTGGAGATTTCTTTTACTTATTTTGGAAAACTCAAAAGACTGAGCAATAAGCTCATCATCAATTTCCGTCATTGCTCTTGCCAACGCATCACGGTTCACAGTATCCCTCCTTTTCAAGAAAAAGGCGAAGCTTTGCTCTTGTTCGCATAAGTACGGATTTAATCTTGCTTTGACCAAATCCGGTTTTTGCGGAAATTTCTTCAATGCTGTCGCAGTTGAAATACCTGAAGATGAAAATTGAACGCACATCCTCTTTCTGTCCACGCAGAAAATCACTGATAGCCCATCCGAGTTTTTTAATCTCAACCTCATTTTCAACATTGACTGTTGACGGTGTACAAAGCGAAAGCTCGTCAAGGGAGACAGAAAACTCATTACCTATGCGCTTTTCGGCATGCTTTGCCTTATACTTGTTGATTGCAAGGTTACGGGCAATGCGACCAAGAAAAGCGGAAAGAAAATCAGGCTTAGCCGGTGGTATACTTTCCCAGGCTTTCAGATAGGTATCGTTGACATTTTCCTCGCTGTCGGAAAGATTATTCAAAATATTCTGCGAAATTTTAAGGCAATATGCGCCGTATTTTTCCGCCGTTTCAGAAACAGCACGATCATTGCGGTTCCAATATAGCTCGATAATTGCCTTGTCATCCATGCGGATTCTCCTTTTTACCGAGCCTCAACAATATAGACAGCTTTTTTTATCACTCGGTTGCAAAAATTCTGAAAGTTTTTTGTTTTTTCATCTGTCATCAAACAAAACTGATAAGCCAACATTTTTTCACTGACATAATATACCAAATAATAACGCCATCTAATTTACAAAATTTAATAATAAAGCCTTTTTACATATTATAATCAAACATTGTATTCATTACATTATTCGTTTTGATGTTGACTTTAGTGCACCAAAAGATTACAATATAGTTAATAATCTATATATTCAGAGGTGTACTTATGAAAAGAATTATAAGTTGTCTACTCGTTATTTCACTCGTGTTCAGCCTTTTTTCCGTCACAGCGTTTGCTGAAAGCGGAAAGTGCAGCTGCAGCAAAGCTCCTCTTGTCTATGTTATCGGCAGACAGGAGGTTTATGATGACCCGAAGGCAGAGAACCCTGTCAATGCCGTTCACAAAGATAAAGACCTCTTGCTCGGCGCAGTAAAGGAAGCCCTGCCATACCTTGCCAAAGCTATCATCACTGACAAATGGGATGAGTACATAGACAAGCTTGTCGAGGTTATGAAGCCGGTTTTTGAAAACTACAAGCTCACAGATGAAGGCGAGGTTGCAAACTCAAGCGGCTGCCTTTCAAGCTGGGCTCCCGGCGAAGTGTGGGACAATCACCACAGCGACAGCGTATATAGCTATGCCTATCCGTATGACCCGAGACTTGATCCCTGGGAAATTGCTGATGACCTGCACGCTTACATTCAGGAGGTCAAGCGTGTTACCGGTCATGAAAAGGTCGCCCTTTTTTCCCGTTGCGTCGGTTCTGCAATCGCAATGGCATATCTTGTAAAATACGGTCAGCCGAGTGGATATTCCGACATTTCCTGCTTTATCCTATATAATGCAACAATCGGCGGTGTTTCCGCTGCCGATTCATTCTTCACAGGTGATATTTCCTTTGACGCAGATGCAATTGAGCGTTATGCCGACGAACAACTTGGTGATGATGCACTCTTTCAGTTCCTTAAAATGACAGTTTCACTTTTTAACAAAACCTATGCTCTTGACTTGGGTATTCTCGGAATTGAAAAGCTGTATTCAAAAATCAAGAGTGCATTCCCGAGAATTCTTCTTGATTCCTATGCCACCTGCCCGTCATACTGGTCAATGCTCAGCCCTGACAAGTTTGAAGCCGCAAAGGAGTTCGTCTTTGGTGACAAGGCCGAAAACTATCCTGTTCTTATCAACAAGATAAACAGGTTCCATGACAAGGTTCAGATTAATGTTGAAAACATTATGACTGACATGAAAGCAAAAGATGTCAATGTTGCAGTTGTCTGCAAGTACGGAAGCCAGATAATGCCGATTACAGATAAACACCAAAGTATCAGCGATAATCTTATTGAGCTTTCAAAACAATCTTACGGCGCAACATGCTCCGAAATCACAAAAACCCTTTCAGCCGATTATCTTGCGAATTCTGATGCAAGGTTCATCTCTCCGGACAAGCAGATTGATGCCTCAACTTGCCTTTTCCCGGAATACACATGGTTTGTCAAGGATGTTGCTCACTATGATTTTCCCGACGGTATCAGCAAGCTTCTTGTTGCCTTTGCCCGTTCGGAGGAACAGATGACCATTGACAGCAATGAGTTGTATCCGCAATATCTTCTGTATGATTATGACAGCGATTCGGTATCTCCCCTCACCGAAGAAAACTGCAAAACCCGTGATTACCACAAGAGCATGATTTCAAGGTTCGTCAGTTTCATTGCCGCACTTTTTGAGCTGATCAAAACAAAGATAAGTGAAACAGTTTCCGGTAACAAATAAAGGATTATTGCATTTGGCACAAAACAAAAGTATTTTTGCATAAAAATGCCTCCTTGTAATTTGGTAAATACCATTTTACAAGGAGGTTTTCATTTAATATACATGTGTTTCTGGTGTTTTTTTGACCAGAAGGACAACCGTCTCGATATGGGTTGAGACAATGGCTTGAAAGTCCACGGTGTGCTAGAACAAATCATCTCACCTATGTAAAAAGGAACGTGTTAACCATGAAATCTCTTTTTATATTTGTCACAGGTTTATATTAGTTGGAAAAAAGAGTGAAAAATCCAATACTGTTCAATATTGCACAAATTACTATCGATACAATTCCGAGGACGATACAGGTTTTACCATTACTTTTTTCGTTCTCGTCATCTTTGCCTAAAAGAATAGCTCCGAGGATA
>JAEDHZ010000080.1 GCA_016292705.1 Clostridiaceae bacterium | reverse complement strand
CATGACAGCGCAACACAGTATGTCAGCTTCAGCCGTTTTGCACGCACACAGTCAATGTCAATTCTTCAGCAACTCTACAGCGGCGTCAGATATCTTGATATCCGTCTGAAAATCAAATCAAACAGTATTATTGCTGTCCACAGCGTTGCGACCTGCAAAAAGAGCATCGGACTTTTTCCGGAAATCCTGACCGCAAAGGACATCGTTTATGATTGCAAAGATTTCCTTGAAAAGAATCCCGGCGAAACAATCCTTTTTCTCATCAAGCAGGAAGACGAAAAAAAAGACACAGTACTTTTCAGCAAGTTTTATGATGAACTAATTGAACCCTTTCCGCAGCTTTGGTTCACCGAAAACCGTATTCCCGATCTTGACGAGGTCAGGGGAAAAATTGTGCTCCTGCGCAACGCAATT
This sequence comes from Clostridiaceae bacterium, assembly GCA_016292705.1. Taxonomy (GTDB): domain Bacteria; phylum Bacillota; class Clostridia; order Oscillospirales; family Acutalibacteraceae; genus UBA6857. The sequence continues at coordinate 6,521 of JAEDHZ010000080.1, read as the reverse complement.
GCTGACAGCTCACGCTTTGACGACAGCACAGGCGGTATCAATTTTGAGTCATATCCCTATATTGAAACACAGGAACTGTATGACTACAGATACGGCTATATCTCAAGCTCAGATCATGGCTTTGGAAGCTTTATGTATGTTCAGGACTCCTATATGCTTGAAGGAGAAAAGAAAATTGCGACAATTGAGGGATTCTGGGAAGAAACTCTTTATACAAGTGACTTCAACATCTGCTGCACGAACGCACACAACAAAAAGTCCCCGGTTGCAAACGCAAAGGAAATCAACGCTTTTCTTTCGTCCTATGATTTCAAAGAAGGCGGATACTACGGCATTGTTTCCATGGATTTTGCAACCAAGGAGCTTTGCGAAAAAGTATATATGACAAATTCACCGATTATGACAAACACCCCAAGCCTCGCAGAAATCCCCCGATTCAGCGGAAGCTACACATTCATGGGAAGGATTTTTGAAATAATAAGAGACTTTTTTGTTAAAACGGTGGTGTATTAACTAAGCAAACCGGGGGTGTCCGAAATAAAGTACCCCGATTTGTGCAAACAGAAGAAACCACCATCTGCAATTCGAATATTACCTATTAGGCGACACACTGACTTCGTTTTTCAAGCGGAGTCAGTTTTTTATTCTTCCGGATTCTTTCGTTGCTGCAGAAATTAATGTGATGACACCACGGAAACCCATTAATCCCGGCAAAGACATCGGTAACGAAAACAGCAAAACCGGAAAAACCGGCACCAAGCGTATAGCAAGTTGACTCGATTCCTTCTCATCAGTTTTTTCGGGAGAAATATAAATATCCGGAAGAAAGCAATGCCCTCTCCCGGATATCCATTGTTCAATTAAGAAAATCAGCCTTCGCTGATTGCTTCAACGGGGCAGCCGTCTGCACATGCGCCGCATTCAATGCAGGAATCGGCATCAACAACATACTTTCCGTCGCCTTCGCTGATTGCGCCAACGGGGCAACCGTCTGCACATGCGCCGCAGGAAATGCAGTCACCGCTAATTACATATGCCATTGCTCTTACCTCCTTATTTCATCAGGGAACAAAAAGGCGAGCCTTCCTTTCCCCGTGTGTTTAACATTGTATCATAAAAATGCAAAATATCAAGACCTTTTTTCCGCTTTTTTCGACTTTTTTGCCCCTGAAAAGGAAGAAATTGGAACAACTTCTCTTTTTATTCATCTGCGTCTTGACTATTAGACTGTTTTTATATAGAATATCAGCGATTGATTCAATTCTGATTGGACTGATGGAAATGTGTAAGAAAATTGAAATTTCAAGCGATATGATTTTTGCAAAGGAGAACGGCGAGACCGCCTATAAGCTCTTCGACTCAAACAGGCGCACAAAATGGGTCGGCGGTCAATTTCCCTGCTATGTTGACATCAGGTTGGGCAAGATGTTTGATATTTCCCGTGTTGTTCTTGACTTCCCCAAGGAAGACATCTGTCTTTTCTCAGTGTTTGCAAGTTCGGACGAGGTGAACTTCACCGAAGTTCTGGCGCAGAAGGACGAAAAAAACTGTGACGGACATTATGAATTTGACTGCGCCTTTGAGGCGTGTGTGCTGCGCTTGCTCTTCAAATACAGCCGCAACACATCATACGCAACAGTCAGAAATATTGAGCTTTTTGGAAAGGAAAGTGGCAAATCGGTTGAAAAAGCCGAAGTCATTTATCCTGAAAGCTTTGAAAACAGCCCATACAATATTGAGATTACAAAAGAGGACACCGAACAAGAACTGCTTGCTTTGGTTGAAAGAACAATCGGCGCAGAAAACAAAAAGATCTTCCGTTTTTCAATCGAAAATTCAAACGAGGAGTTTTTTGAGCTTTCCGACACTGCAGACGGAAAAATCCTGATAAAAGCAAACAGCGGTTCCTCTGCCGCCGCAGGACTCAACTATTACTACAAAAATTACTGCGGCATAAATATTTCACAGGTCGGAAACAGCACTGCCATGCCTTCACCTGTTCCGAAGATCGGCAAAAAGAAAAGGCTCACAACTCCGTTCAGAATCAGATATGCCAACAACTACTGTTCGCTTTCCTATACCATGGCATTCTGTGGCGAGGAACAGTGGCAAAAGGAGCTTGATTACTTTGCCCTCCAGGGAGTAAATGTTTTCCTTGACATCACTGCAATTGAGGAGGTCTGGCGCAGATTTTTGCTCAAGCTCGGCTATCCGCTGCAAGAGGCAATTGCCTTTTTGCCGGGTCCGGCATACTACGCATGGTTCTGCATGGCTAACCTTTACGGCACCGGTGCGCCGTTGCATCCTAATTACTTTAAAACACGCACCGATCTTGCACGGCGCAACCACCTCTTTATGCGCAAGATGGGTATGAAGCCGGTTTTTCAGGGATATTCAGGAATGGTTCCCCCGGACATCAAAAAATATGCTCCCGACGCAGCAGTTATTCCGCAAGGGCTCTGGAACGGTGCAGAAAGACCAGCAATGCTCAAGACGGATACCGCTTCATATCTGCGAATTGCCGTACTTTTCTATGAAAGCCAGAAAGAGGTTTACGGAGATATATCCGAATTTTTTGCAACAGACCCGTTCCACGAGGGTGGAAAAAGCGGAAGGCTTAACATCAAAAATGTCAGCAAATACCTGCTTGACGGTATACTCAAGAATCGCAGTGACGGTGTCTGGATTATTCAATCCTGGGGTGAGAATCCTTCAAAACAACTGCTTGAGGGTGTTGAAGACAGAAAGGAACACACTCTCATCCTTGACCTATATGCCGAAAAAAGGCCCCGTTGGGAAAACTTCCTCGGCAGTGAATTCATGAACTCCCCATGGGTATTCTGTATGCTGAACAACTTCGGCGGAAGGATGGGACTGCACGGACACCTTGAAACAATCGCAACCGAAATTGCACGGGCCGCAAACAAGGCAAAACACATGGCAGGTATCGGCGTAACACCGGAAGCGACCCATTCAAATCCGATTATTTTTGACCTTTTCTTTGAAACTGCGTGGACAGACAAGGAAAAAGTTGAACCTATAGACCTGGAAAAATGGCTTCACGCCTACGCCGAAAGAAGATACGGCAGCTGCAGCAACAATATGTTTGAAGCGTTAAAACTTCTCAACGAAACAGTTTACAACCCTCGTCTCAACGAACACGGAGAAGGCGCACCGGAATCGGTTCTCAACGCACGCCCGGCACTCAATGTCAAGTCTCCTTCAACCTGGGGCAACGGGATTGTCGCCTATGACAAAAAGACCTTTGAAGACGCCGTAAAGCTTTTCCTCGGCGAATATGAGAGCTGCAAAAACAGTGAGGGCTATCGTTTTGACGCAGTTGACCTTCTCAAACAGCTCCTTGCGAACACTGCGCAGGAATATCAGAAAAACCTTGCCCGTGCCTTCAATGAAAGAGATCTCATCGGCTTCATGAAATGGTCAGACAAATTTTTGAAGCTCGGTTCGTTCACTGACGAAGTGCTCTCGGCCGAAAGTGAATTCATGCTCGGAAGCTGGCTCAAAAAGGCAAAAGACCTCGCTTCGCCGTTCGATGACTTCACAAGGAAGATTTTTGAATTCAATGCCCGTGCGCAAATCACTACCTGGGGCGGCTCACGCCAGATTGCGGAGGACGGAAAGCTTCGTGATTATTCCAACAAACAGTGGGCAGGTCTCACGGGTGATTTCTACCTGAAGCGTTGGGAAAGCTGGATAAAGGTGATGACTCAGCGGCTCAAGGGACAGAATGCAAAAGAGCCAGATTACTTCGATTCTGAAATAAACTGGGTATGGCAGAACAACAATTATCCGTATATTGCAAAGGAAACTGACCTTGAAAAGGCAGCAAAAAGGATTTTTTCATCCTGCTGCGTTGACTCGGCGGAATATTGAAGTGAAAGCTATTGTCATTTTCCCGATTTTATAGTATAATATGTCGTTGCCGGCAATCAAAGTAATGCCGTGCATAATCCGGGCAGCTTTCTGCCGAACGAAGGAGAACAGGTTGTGTTTGAGGATATTGATTTTGATGAACGCTGTAAAAATGAGATTTTTCACAGCATAATGAGCAAAACATTTCCGCACGCCGCCGTTCTTGAAGGTTCAAAGGACGAAACACGCCTTGCGGCAGCAAAGGAAATTGCCCGTGCACTTGTCTGCACCGGTGATGTCAAGCCTTGCGGAATATGCAGGGCATGCAGGAAAGCCGAAAGCGGAAACCATCCTGACATTTATATTTTTCAAAAAGACGACGGTGCAAGCGCCATCAAGGTGGATGATATCCGCACCGTAAAGGAAAAGGCGCAGCTTTTGCCCAACGACGGCGAAAAAAGCGTTTTCATCATCCGTGAAGCCCAGCTTATGAATCCGCAGGCGCAAAACGCTCTGCTGAAAATATTTGAAGAGCCTGCAGCTCATGTCTGTTTCATACTCACCTGCCCCTCAAGAACGGCTCTGCTTGAAACAATAACCTCCCGTTCTTTTCCCTTTCTGCTTTCGCAGGAGGAGGATTTCACAACTGACGGTGAAAACAAAGCTCAGGCATTGGAACTCGCCGCAAAGCTCGCTGATTTGCTGTGTGGCAAGAGTGAATTTGATTTTTTAAAGGAAACATCTGTCTTTATGAAAGACAAGGAGCTTTTTAAAGCTGTTTTGCCGTTTTTGATTTATATTTTCCGGGACGCTCTTGTGGAAAAAGACCCCCTCACCTCATGCACCGAGCAAGTGAACAAGCTGCGCCAAAGCTTCACCAGAGAAAAGCTCCTTGCCCTCATTGAGGAAACCGAAAAGCTCATTGACGCTGTTTCAAGGTCTGCAAACCACAATCTGACCGTAACTCGCCTTTGCGCCGGCTTCCACCGAATCAAAAACTCATAAAAAACCATTGTGCAAAATGCCATAGAAGGCAAAGCAAATGCAAATCGTCTTCCGGAAGCGTTCCGCAGACGAGGAGAAAGGAATGAATCATTATGATAAAAGTCACCGGCGTCCGGTTCAAGAGTGTCGGAAAAGTATATTACTTTGATCCGAACGGTCTCGAACTCAAACCGAAGGACAAGGTTATTGTTGAAACCGCCAGAGGACTTGAATGCGGAGAGGTAACATTTTCAGACAGAGATGTTCCCGATGATGAAATAAACGGCGAGCTCAAGCCCGTTATCAGAGCGGCAACCGAAAAAGACCTCAGAACCGTTGAGGAAAACAAGGAAAAGGAAAAGGCAGCTTTTGACATCTGCATGAAAAAAATTGAGGCGCACGACCTCAAAATGAAACTTGTTGATGTTGAATATACGCTCGACAGAAACAAAATTCTCTTCTACTTTACCGCTGACGGCAGGGTTGATTTCCGTGAACTTGTTAAAGACCTTGCTTCCGTTTTCAGAACGAGGATTGAACTGCGTCAAATCGGCGTCAGGGACGAATCAAAGATGGTCGGCGGTCTCGGAATCTGCGGCCGCCCGTTCTGCTGCAACACCTTTCTCGGGGACTTTCAGCCCGTATCGGTAAAAATGGCAAAGGAACAGAGTCTTTCTCTCAGCCCCGTAAAAATCAGCGGAACCTGCGGAAGACTTATGTGCTGTCTGAAATATGAGCAGGACGCCTACGAGCATCTTCTGAAGGTTACACCGAAGAACGGCGCCGTTGTTGACACACCTGAGGGAAGAGGAACCGTTGTTGATTTCAACCTCCTCACAGGTATACTTAAAGTCAGGCTCGACTCAAAGCCTGAAGCAGCGCCCCTCGTCATTGACAGAAAACAGGTTAAGATTATCAAGGATTCCCAGATAAAGCTTGACAAGAAAGAGCTTGACGCACTCAGGGGAATTGAATAAAAGCAAGCGCCGGCACATGGATTTCTCCAAGTGTCGGCGAAAATATTTTTCTATCAGTTTTATAAATTCAGAAGTTCCGCTTTTTTTTGAATCAAATTCTTCCCGAGAAATTACTCCCATATCAAGAAGTTCTTTATATTTTTTCACAGCTTCAAACTTATCATCGCTGTTGTTTGCGTTGTTCTCTGATTTTTTTGGCGAAACAGCACCTTTAAACTTGCTGAAAGCTCCTGAAATACTAGTTCCTGCATTTTTAACTTCACTTGCAACCTTTTCTTTTATGTCAGCAATATTAAAGTCTTTTTTGTCAACCTCTACTTCAATTTCATCGGTGATATTTTCGATTTTCTCGATATCGGAATCAAATTCCGCTTCACTGTAATCAAAGCAAGCTTTATCAAGTGTTTTTAACAACCTGTTTGCCATTGGCATCATTGAAGCAAAGTTCATTGCTCCTGATATCACGCCGCCAAATACCGGCAGAGCTTTTGACACACCTTTTGTAACTGTTGCTTTTGTAACTTTCACACACAAAGCATTTCCTATTTTCTTCAAAATGGGGAACCAAAATGTCTTTGTCAATGCTTTTTGCGGAAGCTTTTTTAATGTTGATTTTACAAGTTGCGTTGTAATAACTCGAACCCCCGATACAGCACCGGAAACGCCAAACATAACACCACAGTACAT
>JAEDHZ010000079.1 GCA_016292705.1 Clostridiaceae bacterium | reverse complement strand
TGCCCGGAAGCTGTGCAACAATTATTGCGGCAAACATGATTACGCAGCCGACAGCCTCCCTTGCGCTCGGAATCTCATGCAGAATTATCATTCCCGAAATCAGCGCAAAGACGGACTCAAGGCTCATAATCATGGAGGCAACGGTGGGCTCGGTCCGCTTCTGACCGAGGATCTGAAGCGTATAAGCAACTCCGCTTGACATAATGCCCGAATACGCAATTGACGCAGCGGCAGCCTTGATGTTTTCAAGCGAAACATCTTCAAAAATGAACATCGGAGCAAGACAAAGCACGCCGACAACAAGGAATTGGCAGCAGGAAAGCTTTATTCCGTCAACCTTTGGAGAAACGGTGTCAACGATGAGTATCTGAACGGTAAAGCAGACAGCACAGGCAAGAACATAGGCATCCGAGCTTTGAATGCTGTTTTCATTAACGCAAAGCAGATAAAGCCCTCCGAGAGCGGCAGCCGCACACGGCCAGATTATCGGACGAATCTTTTTTTTGAGCGCAACGCTGAAAATCGGAACAAGCAGAATATAAAACGCAGTAATGAAGCCTGCTTTTCCTGAGGAGGTTCCCTTGTCAATACCTATTTGCTGCAAGCAGGAGGCAACGCAGAGTGTAACGCCACAGGAAAGCGCACCCTTGAGGAAAAAAAGGCGTTCTTTCTTTGTTTTCATCCCGATATATTTTCCGCGCTTTTTTTGAACAAAATCTTTCACCAGAATCACAGGCAGCAGGGTTGCACTGCCGAGCAACGACCTCAGTCCCATAAAAGTGAACGGCCCGACAAATTCGGCACCGGTGCTCTGGGAAACAAACGAGCTGCCCCAGACAACAGCGCAGATTGTCAGCAGAATACTGCCCGTTAAATTGTTTTTTCTGTCTTCTCTCATCTTTATTACTTCCCGATATTTAATCAGAGGTTACCTGACTTTCTCATGTGCGTCAGTGCAACACAGAAAAGTATATCAAAAAGCTTTCTGCACTTCAATATGCAAAAGCATTGATTTTATTGATTAGCAGCAACTGGATTTTGTTTGAAAAGTCAAAGCAGCGGCGGATTTGCAACAGAAGGCAATAAATTTGCCAAATTTCCGATTTGTAATCGTTTGAACCCTTTTTTTGTGGGATAATACAACTGATATCATTTGGGGAGAATATGATTATGACAAAGAAAAAGCTTGTTTCATTTACTCTTGCCGTTGTGATGATTTTTTCGCTGACGGCAACGCCGGCGTTTGCTGCCGACGGTGGCGAAAGGGCAAAGGCCTTTTTCAAGGATGCTTTGACAAAAGTAATCGGTCTTGTTATGGAAACGGTTACAGCAGCTGTCAACAGAACCGTTTCCGCTGACAAAGTTGCTGTTGACGAAGATGACTTCGTTCTCACCGATTTTTACTCAGGCACCAAAACAACTCTTTCAAAGCCTGCAGAAAATGCCCGTTGGTCGCTCGGCTACGACACCCAAAGCCTTGTTCCGGAGAACAGAGAGGACTATAACCTTTATCTCGGCGGCTTCATTGCACCCGAAAACGGGTTTTCCAACAAAGTCCGTGATGTCTATGACGACATGAAGGTCAGAACGATTGCCCTTTCAGATAACAGTGAAAGGGGAACGGCGGTTTTTGCAACAATTGACTGCATCGGAATGACGAACACCGACATCAGGAATATCAGAGCAATGCTGCGTGATTTTGCAGAGGAAAACGGAATTAACTCAATCAACATTTTTTCAACCCACTGCCATTCCTGCATTGACACGCAGGGCCTTTGGACAGATAATGTGAAAACAATTTTCAAAAACCTTTTTTCTGCGTATACAGATATCGGAGAGGTTAAAAAGGGAACAGATGCCAAGTATATGCAATTCCTTTTTGAAAAGGTTTCCCTTTCAATCAAAAATGCAGTGGGCGGAATGAAAACCGGCGGGCTGACATTTTCTCAAAAGGATATCGGCGCACAGTATTTTAACAATAAGAACAGAACAACCGCAACCGCTATGCTCAGCAATCTCACAAAATTCACCTTTACTCCGGACGATGGCTCAACTCCGACAATTATTGCCAACATGGCAGCCCATCCGGACATTGTCGGCCTCCCCGTGGAGGGTGACAGCGCAAACGGACAAATCCTTTCCGGTGACTATGTCTACTACATAGGCGAAACGCTGAATCAGGCGGGATATAACTTCATGTTCTTCAACGGAGCAATCTGCGGAATATATATCGGCAGAGAGCCCACATCGGACAATGTTGCGCTTGAACGCAGGGTTGACATCTCAATTCGCTACGGACGGGAAATCGGACGAATGCTTCTTGCAATGAACATGACCGAGGATGAAATCAGGAATGATCCCTTCCTTTCGGTAACGGGAGACAGCGAGGAGGACATGAACCGTGAGGGTTATTCTCTCTGGTATCAGGACTGGGAACCGGTTTTCTTTGAGGAAGTTGAACCGTTGCTCAATGTCCGACTGAAATCTGTCAGGGTTCCCGTAACAAACAATGTCATCATTTTTGCCGGAAAGCTCAGACTTGTCAACCACACTATGATAAAGACAGAGAAAGGCTTTGCGGTTTCAACCGAAATCGGCTTTGCGCAGCTCGGCTCGCACAGAATTGTCATGATGCCCGGTGAAATCTGCCAGGATCTTGTTGCCGGCGGTTCATCGCTGACAAAGGAAGGCTCAATCAACAAAAAGGACTTTTCCGGAAAGACCGTTTATGAGCTTTTCGGGGAGGATACAATTGTTTTCGGTCTTGCGAATGATGCTGTGGGCTATGTTGTTCCGGATAACGACTACTGCATGGGTCTTGTTTTTGATCATTACCAGGAAACTCTTTCCCTCGGAAAAAACACAGCCTCCTTCCTGATGAAAAACTATGCCGGGCTTGCAGACGAGGTTCTTTAAAATTCAAATTCCGCTTTTATCGGTGAGAACAGTAAAATATTAAAATTGTTACAAAAACATGAAAATTGTTACACGGTGTGGCGGTTTTTGGAGGCTGCCGTTATTGACTTGATTTTCGCTTTGTGATATCATGTTATCATGAAATCATGTTCGGAAAGAAGTTGAATAAATGAAAAACAAGAAGGAACCAATAACGCAAAAGCTCTATAGTCTCATCCCTTCTCAGCAGACTATGTACCTTATGGTCAAGTACAGCCTTCATAAGCAGCTTGTTCAGATTCCGATTTCCTTTTCCGTTGAAAAGGATCTGGATTTCGGCGTACTGAAGCAGGCCTGGAACATTGAAATTGAACGAAACGACTGTCTGCGTCTGCGCTATGTTATGGTCAACAAGGAAGTCAAACAGTATTTTCTTGACCGCCATGCGATGAACTATATTCAGATTAAGCGTTTCAAGAACCTTGAGGAGCAGGAGGAGTTCTTTTCAAAGGATGCACAGAAGCCCATAAAATTCTTGAAGGATGAATGCTACAGAATAATGTTCTTCAAAACCGAGGGCGTCGGAAGCGGAATCTATTTCAATGTCAGCCATCTGAGCCTTGACGGAATGGGTGTTGTTATTACCCTTGCAGACCTGTTCAGAGTATACAAAGCTCTCATCACCGGTTCTGAAATGCCCGCTCCGCTTGAAAAATATGAGGACTATATCAAGGAAGAATTTGTCCGCCTTTCCGATCAGAAAAAGATGGCAAAGCACGAGGAGTTCTATAAGAGATACTTCCTCAAGGGCGGCGAGCCGTTCCACGCAAATATCCACGGTCCGGAAGAGCTTGAAAAATACAGAGCAAAGAAAAAGAATCCGGATCTGCGTGTTCCCCCGGTATACAATCCGATCTGGGATAAGTGCGAAATGATTGAAAGGGATATTTCACCCGAGGATTCAAAGAAGATTTTTGAATATTGCCTTGCAAAGAAAATTGCACCGGAAAGCCTCCTTCAGCTCGGACTGAGGACATACTGCTCCGCAGTTAACTACAGAACTCCGGATGTTTTCATGCAGTCACTTTGCAGCAAGCGCGCAAAGAACAGCGAAAAGAACATGGGCGGCTGCCTTGCTCAGCCACTTCAGCTTCGCACAATAATCCCCGAGGATTACACCTTTGACCAGGCCTTGGACGAGATAACAAAGGTTAGAACAAGTCTTTTCATGCACACAAACTATCCCTACGGTCTTGCGCTTAACCTTTCCCGTGAGATTTATAACTACAATGCAATCCAGGGCCCTGCCTGCATGATGTTCTCGTGGATACCTGTTCCGATAGGTCCGCTTGTTCCGTTCAAGTTTGATTTCCGCGGATACAACCTCGGAAGATATTTCACTCCGCTTTATGTTATAACTCATCCCGATCCTCAGACCCAGGGCATTAAGTGCAGATATATGTACAGAGTCAAGTACGCAAACAGCGAGGATATCAACAACCTCCACGACAATATGGTTAAAGCCGTTATTGCCGGTATTGAAAACCCGGACATAAAGATCGGCGAGCTGCTTGACCGTGTTACCAAATGAATTATTACACAAAGGAGATATAACCAATGCTTGAAAGACTCAGAAAAGTAATTTGCGAATACGCAGACATTCCTGCCGAAAAAATCACGGAGGAAACCAACATCAGAACAGAGCTTGGTCTCAACTCGCTTGAGCTTATCAATATGGCTGTTGCCATTGAGGACGAGTTCGGTGTTGAAATTCCCGACCGTGAGGCTCTCGGAATTGAAACTGTCGGCGACACGATTGCTCTTATTGAAAAGTATACAAACGCATAAACAACAAAAACAAGAAAAGGGAAAGGTGCTGTATCCTTTCCCTTTTTTTTGCGCAAAAAGCACCGCCTGCCCTGAAGCAAGCGGTGCATTATTATGAAATTGTTCAGACTTATCAGCCGCCGACGGAACCGTCCCATGTGTCAACATGGGTTGCTTTCTTTTCCTCTTCGTCAAACCAGCGTGTTGTGACAGCCTTTGTCTCCGTAAAGAAGCGGAAAGCGTCCTTTCCAAGGCAATGGAGATCGCCGAAGAAGGATTTTTTGTGACCGGTGAACGGGAAAACGCCGACCGGAACGGGAATTCCGACATTGACTCCGACCATGCCGCCGTCAGTGCGCTTTGCAAATTCCCTTGCATAGTATCCGCTCTGGGTAAAGATGACCGAACCGTTTGCAAACGGATTGCGGTTCATCAGTTCAAGGCCCTCTTCAAAATTCTTGACTCTCTTGATGCAAAGCACCGGTCCGAAAATCTCCTGAGTGCCGACAGTCATTTCCTCAGTTACATTGTCAAGAATTGTCGGTCCGACAAAGTATCCTCCCTCAAAGCCGGGAACAGTCACATTTCTTCCGTCAAGAACAAGGGTTGCACCCTCTTCAATACCCTTGTTGATCCAGTTGATAACCCTTTCCTTGTGGGCGGCGGAAATAACCGGACCGAGGGTTGAAGTCTTGTCATAAGCAGCACCGAGCTTCAGCTCTGAAGCATACTGCCTGAGCAGAGCAACAAGCTTGTCTGCAATGCTTTCCTGCGCAACAACAACAGGAAGAGCCATGCAGCGTTCGCCTGCGCAGCCGAATGAAGAATTGATGATGCCCCTTGCGCTGCGTTCAAGAGCAGCGTCTTCAAGAACAAGTGCGTGGTTCTTTGCCTCGCAAAGGCACTGAACGCGCTTTCCGGTTGAAGCAGCGGTTGAATAGACATGAAGACCAACTCCGGTCGTTCCGACAAAGGTGACTCCCTTGATATCCGGATGGGTGAGGATCATATCTGCCTCTTTGCGTGTGCAGGTGACAAGATTGACAACACCCTTGGGGAGGCCGGCTTCAACAAGGAGGTCGCAAAGCCTCATTGCGGTCATCGGTGTCTGAGAGTTAAGCTTCAGAACAATGGTGTTGCCGGCTGCAATGCAGCAGGGAACCATCCAGCCCATCGGAATCATTCCGGGGAAGTTGAACGGAACAATGCCGGCAAAAACACCAACCGGCTCATAGTAAAGGTTTGTGTCATATCCGCTTGAGGTATCTCTCATGCAGTCGCCCATTGTGAGCGAGGGGGCACTCAGAGCAAGTTCAACGGGCTCTTTGACCTTGAGAATGTCGCCCTTTGCTTCGTTATACACCTTTCCGTGTTCAACAGCGCAGAGGGTTGCAAGCTCGTCCATGTGCTCAACAAGAAGCTCACGGAATTTATAAAGAACCTGTGTTCTTTTCATAACAGGAGTCTGCGACCAGGTTTTGAACGCTTCCTTTGCGCTCTGAATAGCCTTTTCAACCTCATCAACGGTGCAGCAGGGTGTGCGTGCAATAACTTCGCCCGTGCTGGGGTTGTGGATATCCATATACTTGTCAGTTGTTGACTCAAGCCATTCGCCGTTGGCAAAGTACTTGAGAATTTTAATGTCTGCCATGTTAAAAACATCTCCTTATCAGTTGCTTTTTACAAAGTATATATTAAGACAAACGAGGAAAAAAATCAATACATATTTGTTAAATATTCTCTCCTGTTCCGGCTTCGTTTCAACCCTGTTGAATCAAAGAATTGCAGCCGGAATCTCTCCGATATCGTCAAGCACCGTACATCCGGAAGAAAGCAGCCTTTTCTTTGAATTGTGGCCTCTTGCAACAAAAATGCAATCGCAGCCGATTGCCTGAGCCGTTTCAAGGTCATGCAATGTGTCGCCGATGAAGACAGTGCGCTTTGGGTCTGCTTTGCTTTTTTCAAGCCAGGCTCTTGCAACATCGGTTTTGCCTTTTCCAAGCTCATTTTCCGTTCCGAGCACCGCATCAAAGTATTCTTTGATTTTGAAACGCCCCACCTGCGAGGTCAGCCGTTCATGTCCGGTTGCAGAAATTACCGCCTGCTTTATGCTGTTATCCGCAAGAATTTTCAGAGTTCTTTCCGTGTTTTCAAAAAGCTTTGTTCCGGGAAGGCGTTTTTCATATTCAAAAACATACTCCTCTGCGGCTTTTTCAAAGCTTCTGTTTTCAAAGCTGAAGCCCAGCAGCGGGGAGGTGTAGGCCACTTCCTGCAGCTCGATC
>JAEDHZ010000078.1 GCA_016292705.1 Clostridiaceae bacterium | reverse complement strand
GCTTTTGAAAAGTCACGCAACAAGTAAGAATTGACTGATGTGACCGTCGGCTGTTGCCCTGCGGACAGCCGACGGTCGGATAAAAATTTTTTTGAAAAAACTTCAAAATCCTCTTGACGAAGGTATCAATGTGTGATAAACTCTTAATACCTCTGAAAGAGGGCTTTATTTTTGTGCCCGGATTCAGAGGGAGGCCTTAAAGGTCTTCCTGCGGTTTGTTTTTCCCGCATGAGGGCCGCAATAATCCTTTTAATGGAGGTGCCGTTCATGAGAGTAAAAGTTACTTTGGCTTGCTCGGAATGCAAGCAGCGCAATTACAACACAATGAAAAACAAAAAGAACAATCCTGACAGGTTGGAGATGAACAAGTACTGCAGATTCTGCAAGAAGCACACTCTCCACAAAGAAACCAAGTAATCACGGGAGGTTAGAGTAATGGCTGACAAGGAAAAAAAAGCTGCTCAGGGCTCGAAGGTTGAAAAGGCCGCAACCGATGAAAGCAAGGCTGCTGCAAAGGTTGCCAAGGCCGCCAAGGGCGCTGACAAAAAATCAGACAAGCCTAACTTCTTCGTCCGTGCAGGCAAGAGTACTAAGGATTTCTTTAAGAACTTCAAAGGTGAAACCAAGAAGATTGTTTGGCCTGACGCGAAGACTGTGCTCAAGAGCACAGGTATTGTTATTCTTGTTGTTGCGGTCGCAGCCATCATTATTTTTGCTATCGATCAGGGTCTCGGCGCCGGCGTAACCGGTCTCAAGTCCCTTGCAAACCGTGGTGAGACCACAACCTCGGCTGTGGCAGACGACGGTCATGACCATGATCATGACGAGGATGAAAGCACAACAAAGGCTGATTCCTCCAAGGAATCCACCACAAAGGCTGACTCTTCCGAAAAAGAAACTACCGCCGCAAAAACGACGGAAAGCAAGGAAAGCAGCACGGCAGCAGAATAATTCAAGTTTTCCGGAGGTGTAACGATGGCTGACAACGCCAGATGGTTTGTTGTGCACACCTATTCGGGCTACGAAAACAAGGTAGCCTCAAACATCGAAACGGTTGTTGAAAACCGTAAGATGCAAGATCAGATCTTCGAGGTGAAAATCCCCACGGAGATCGTTACCGAGATTAAAGACGACAGCAAAAAAGAGGTTGAGCGCAAGCTCTTCCCCGGCTATGTCATGGTTAAGGTTGCGTGCTCATACAGAAAACGCAGCGAGTTTGAAGACGAAGAGCTTACCATGACCGATGAAGCGTGGTATGTTATCCGCAACACACGCGGTGTTACCGGTTTTGTCGGCCCCGGAAGCAAGCCCGTCCCCCTCACGGAGGAGGAGGTTTTCAGACTCGGTATTGAACAGAGATCCACCGAGGTTAACTACAAGGTCGGAGATTTTGTCAATATTCTCAGCGGTCCTTTCGACGGCTACAGCGGTATTGTTGACAGCATTGACCTTGCAAAACAGATCGTTGTTGTCATGATCTCGATGCTCGGCAGGGAAACCCCCGTTGAGCTTGAACTCGACCAGATTGAGGTCGCAGTTGACTGATGTGATAATTTTCGGCTTTTGCCGTTTATTATGACGAGGGAGCTTTCTTGCTCCCTGTGGGAGATTTGCAAAACTCAATGCAAGTCGCCATCAACCACATATATTTGGAGGTGCAAAAAATGGCTCAAAAGGTTGTAGGCTTAATTAAGCTCCAGATTCCCGCAGGAAAGGCAACTCCGGCACCGCCCGTAGGTCCGGCTCTTGGTCAGCATGGTGTTAACATCATGGCTTTCACAAAGGAATTCAACGAGCGCACAAAGAATGACATCGGTCTCATCATTCCCGTTGTCATCACAGTTTATGCCGACCACACATTCTCATTCGTAACCAAAACTCCGCCGGCAGCAGTCCTTATCAAGAAGGCTTGCGGAATTGAAAGCGGTTCAGGCGTTCCGAACAGAAATAAGGTCGCAACAATTACCGGTGAGCAGGTTAGAAAGATCGCAGAGCAGAAGATGCCCGATCTCAACGCTGCAAGCATTGAAAGCGCTATGAGTATGATAGCCGGAACTGCTCGCAGCATGGGCATTGTAGTCGCTGACTGAATGCTTCCGGGTGGGAGGAAAAATCCGATTAACCACTCTATAGGAGGATGAAATTATGAAACATGGAAAAAAGTATGCCGAAAGCGCAAAGCTTTTCGACAAAGCAACACTTTATGATCCTGCGGACGCTCTCGAACTCACAGTAAAGACCGCTACCGCAAAATTTGATGAAACAATTGAAGCTCATATCCGCCTCGGTGTTGACTCCCGTCACGCTGACCAGCAGGTTCGCGGCGCTGTTGTTCTTCCCAACGGAACGGGTAAGAAAGTCCGCGTTGCAGTTTTTGCAAAGGGCGATGATGCAAAGGCAGCTGAAGCCGCAGGTGCAGAGGTTGTCGGCGCTGAAGACCTTGTTGCAAGGATTCAGGGCGAAGGCTGGATGGAATTTGATGTTGCAATCGCAGCTCCCAACATGATGGGACTTGTCGGTCGTCTCGGTAAGGTTCTCGGTCCCCGTGGACTCATGCCTTCTCCCAAGGCAGGTACCGTTACCCCGAATGTTGCTCAGGCTGTTGTTGACGCAAAGGCCGGTAAAATCGAGTATCGTCTTGACAAGACCAACATCATTCACTGCCCTATAGGCAAGGCTTCCTTCGGTAAGGATAAGCTTAACGAAAACTTCACAACTCTTCTTGACGCCATCATCAAGGCTAAGCCGGCGTCAGCAAAGGGTCAGTATATCCGTTCCTGCGTTGTTTCCGCAACAATGGGCCCCGGCGTTCGCATCAACCCGGCAAAGGTCGGCTCAACTGCCGCTCAGGGCTGATTAACGCACAAGTTGCCTTTTTCAAAGGTAATTTAAAAAAAATACTTGACATGGCTTCGGCTGTGCGGTATAATATCCAAGCTGTCCCCCTAAGACAGCAGGTGATTTCTTAAAGGCAAGTTCATTGCCGCCTGCCGAGGTAATTTCAGCATAATTTCAATTTTTATTGACTTTTATGTTGCGTCTTTTCTCGGCTTTTCGAAGGAAAGGCGCTTTTTATATTATCACCTTTAAGGGTACGGCTGAAAACCAAATTTTTTCAGGAGGTGAATTCATCTTGCCAAGCGCAAAAGTTTTGGAACAAAAAAAGCAGATCGTTGAAGCTCTTGCTGCTCGTCTTAACGCAGCATGCGCCGGTGTAATCGTTGATTACAAGGGCATTACCGTTACCGACGACACAGCTCTTCGTAAGGAGCTTCGTGAGGCAGGCGTTGAATACACGGTTGTTAAAAACACCCTTCTTCGCCTTGCAATCGGTGAGACTGAACTCAACGGTCTTGAGGCTGTTCTTGACGGAACAACCGCTATCGCTACCAGTGCAGATGATTATGTTGCTGCTGCTCGCATTCTTTGCAAGTTTGCAGACACACACAAGGGCTTTGAAGTTAAGAACGGCTTCATTGACAAAGAGGTTATCGATGTTGCAAAGATTACCGGACTTGCAAAACTTCCCCCGCGTGAAGTTCTTCTTGCTCAGGTTCTCGGCGCATTCCAGGCACCGATTTCCGCATTCGCCCGTGCTGTTCAGGCTATTGTTGACAAGGACGGCGAAGCTGCTCCCGCACAGGAAGCTGCTGAGGCTCCCGCAGAAGCGTGAGACAATTTTTCTAAACATTAACAAATTGGAGGTATAATACCATGTCAGAAAAAATTACTGCTATTATTGATACTTTGAAGACTTTGACAGTTCTTGAGCTTTCAGAGCTCGTTCACGCTGTTGAGGATGAATTCGGCGTTTCCGCTGCAGCTGCTGTTGTTGCTGCCGGTCCGGTTGAAGCTGCTGCCGCTGCTGAAGAGAAGACTGAGTTTGACCTTGAACTTACCGAAGTTGGCGCAAACAAGATTGCTGTTATCAAGGCTGTTCGTGAACTCACCGGTCTTGGCCTCAAGGAAGCAAAGGAAGCTGTTGACGGCGCTCCGAAGGTAATTAAGGAAGCTATGAGCAAGGATGACGCTGAAGCTGCTAAGGCTAAGCTTGAAGAAGCAGGCGCAAAGGCTACTCTTAAATAATCATTGCTTGACATTTCATTTAACCGCTGACTTTTGTCGGCGGTTTTTTTGTGGCTGTTTTCCGATTGAATACTGCTTTTCAAAAGGCACTTTCTTCGGAGCTTGTTCAATTTACAACGACAGGGAAATATTGGGGTATTACGAATAAAAACAGAATTTCAACCGACAATAGTGTTGGTGATATAATGAGTGATTTTGAAAAAAGCTATGAAGAAAACCTTGCAATGATTAACCGCAAACTCAGGGTGGGGGAAAGCTTTGATATTTTAGTCAAACATATTAAGGCCGGCGGGAAGAATGTCACATTTTATTGCATTGACGGATTTGTCAAGGACGAGATGTTTGAAAAAATGCTTGAATATATCAGCAAGCTCACCGAAAAGGATATGAAAGACTGCAAAACGGCAAAGGAGCTTCTGGACAGTAAAATAACCTATATTGAATCAAGCGTTGAACCGAGCCTTGAAACCTTTTCAACCTTTGTTCTTTCCGGTGCAATCGGAATGATTGTTGAGGACTATAGCGAAGCAATAATCATTGACGCACGAACCTATCCTGCCCGGAGTGTTCAGGAGCCTGAATCTGACAAGGTTCTGCGAGGTGCACATGAGGGCTTTGTTGAAACAGTGATTTTCAACACCGCATTGATAAGGCGAAAAATACGCAATCCAAAGCTGACATTCAAGGCGTTCCAGGTTGGAAGCGAGTCCAAAACGGACATTGTTGTCTGCTATCTTGAGGACTGCGTAAACAAAAAGCAGCTTTCCGCAATATGCAAAAAGCTGCGTTCAATTGAGGTTTCAAGCCTGACAATGAGTCAGGAAAGCCTGCGTGAATGTCTTGTTCCGTCTCAGCCGTGGAATCCGTTTCCAAAGGTGCGCTATACAGAGCGTCCGGATGCGGCTGCTGCGTGCATCTATGACGGAAATGTTGTTGTCCTTGCGGATGGCTCACCCTCCGCAATGATCCTGCCAACCGGGGTTTTTGATTTCATTCAGGATGTCAACGATTATTACTTTCCGCCGTTTATCGGAACGTTTCTTAGGTATATCAGGGGCGTTGTTTTTGCGCTCTCGCTGCTGCTTGTTCCTGCGTGGTATCTTTTGACGCTTTACGGCGAAAAACTGCCGGAAAGCCTGAAATTCCTGCTTGTGAAGGAGCCGAACAGCGTTCCGCTCATAGCCCAGCTTCTTGTGATAGAATTTGTTATCGACACGCTGCGGCTTGCCTCGCTGAATACGCCGAGTGCGTTGAGCAATTCTTTCAGCGTTGTCGGTGCGCTGGTGCTCGGAGAATTTGCGGTATCGTCCGGCTGGTTTGTTTCTGAGGTCGTTTTGTTCATGGCATTTGCCGCAATTTCAAACTTCACTCAGGCGAGCTATGAGCTTGGCTATGCAATAAAAATTTCAAGAACACTTCTTCTGATACTCACTGCAATTTTCAGATTCTGGGGCTTTGTTGCCGGAATTGCAATAATAGTGGTTGTAATCTGCACCACAAAGACCGTTGACGGTTACACCTATCTTTATCCGCTTGTTCCTTTTGACAAAAATGCACTTTTCGGTCTGCTCGTTCGCCGAACGATCCGAAGCAAACAGCGCAAGGCACACAGCAACGATGTTGCAATGGACAGAAATTGAAAAAGAAAAGACAGCTGTTTTCAAAAGCGGCTGTCTTTTTAAAATGCGATAATGTTTTATCTCACTGTTTTATAAATAATCGGTTTCTTTTCCGGTTTGTTATGAGAAAAACTGTATGCAGAAAGCAGGAGCTTTTCACTCTCGTCAAAAAGGCTTTCGTTGTTCGCAAAAAGCTCGGCAATAATATCACCTTTCTCAACACAGTCCCCGGTCTTTTTGTGCAGAATAATGCCTGCTGAATGGTCAATTCTGTCCTCTTTTGTTTTTCTTCCTGCTCCGAGGAGGACAGAGGACGAACCGATTTTTTCCGCATCGGTAAAGCTGATGAAACCGCTTTGTTCAGAAACAACTTTACGGCAGAACTTTGCCGCAGGGAAAAGACCTGTGTCAAGCAGCTGACGGACATTTCCGCCCTGGCTTTCCACCATTTCGCAAAGCTTTTTGAATCCGCTTCCGTCCGACAGTGCGCAGGAAACCGCTTCTTCAGCTTTTTCAAGAGGAATGTCAAGAGAAAGGCTTGCAATGTTCGCCGCAAGCGCAACGCAGACCTCACGCAGATCCTCCGGTCCCTTTCCGTTCAGCACCTCAACGGCTTCGATAACCTCAAGAGCGTTTCCGATGTTGTTGCCGAGCGGCGTGTTCATGTCGGTGATTAGGGCGGCGACCTTCCTTTTGCAGCCTTTTCCGATGTCAACCATTTTTCTTGAAAGTTTTTCGGCGTCCTCAACGGTTTTCATGAATGCACCGCTGCCGGTCTTAACATCAAGAACAATACATTGCGCACCTGAGGCAAGTTTTTTGCTCATGATTGATGAAGCGATAAGCCCGACGCAGCCGACGGTTGCCGTTTCGTCTCTGAGTGCATAAAGCTTTTTGTCAGCCGGGGCAAGGTCTGTGCTCTGTCCGACAACGCATAGTCCGATTCTTTTGACCTGATCAATAAATTCCTCGCCGGAAAGCTCGGTGCGAAAGCCCTCGATTGACTCAAGCTTGTCAACTGTTCCGCCTGTGTGACCGAGACCACGACCGCTCATTTTTGCAATTTTTACGCCGAGAGCGGCAACAATCGGAGCAACAACAAGGGTTGTCTTGTCTCCGACACCGCCTGTGCTGTGCTTGTCTGCCGTAACTGCACCGATTGAGGAAAGGTCAAGCATATCTCCCGAATGTGCCATCTCGTTTGTGAGGCAAAGGGTTTCGCTGTCCGTCAAGCCGTTCAGATAAAAAGCCATGAGCAGGGCTGCTGCCTGGCTGTCTTTGATTTCGCCCTTGGTGAAGCCACGGACAAAAAACGCAATTTCCTTGTCTGTCAGCTCAAAGCCGTCACGCTTTTTTGCAATAATGTCATAAATGCGCATGGTCTTCCTCCATAAAAAATATCTAT
>JAEDHZ010000077.1 GCA_016292705.1 Clostridiaceae bacterium | reverse complement strand
TGCAGAAAATGTTGAAGCTTCGGAATCATCCGCTTTTTTCAGCAACACAGGAACTGTAATAATCATTTCTTGTTTAGGGGCTGTTATTTTGGCACTGACAGCAGTAATAATCTTGTTGCTTGTGAAGCGTAAAAAGGAAGCTGAATAAGTTTATACAAAAACAACAATGCTGAAAACCGGTGTTTTGTTTTATACCTATATGATACTGAAAAGCTGTCATGTATAGGAAGAAAAATCAATTTCTCTTTTTCAGACAGACGAAAACAGCAAACGGTTTTTGATACGGTTTGCGCCGAAAAATCCTCATAAAAATGCCCGGAAGATCTCCAAAGGTCTCCGGGCTCTTTTTTGTGTTTATTAAACCTCATCAAAGCTGAGCGCACGGTCAAACAGCTTGACCCTGCCTTCGCTGAAGCAGTAACGGTCTTTTCCGCAAAGGGGAGTAACCACATCAGGATAAACGGCATTGTCCACCTTTTGGTTGAGATACAGCTTCAAAAGTCCGTTGCGTTCCCTGACTGCGCAAATCTGAACAACATCGGTAACATTTTTTGAGGAAACAAGTGTTTTCTCGCCAACCTTGAAATAGACATAGCCGTTCTTTATTGAAAGGCACAGTTCATCGCCCTGCGAATAGAGTATGCCGTCGCTTTCCCCGTCAGGAGTGACACGGACGGAAAAGTCAGCGCTGCCTGTTATAGGCTTTGCGATAATAATGTTATCCTCGTAATAAGTGAACGACACGGTGATATCGCTTTCATTCCTGAGAACATCGCCGACGGAAAGGAGGGTGAGAGTGTTGCGCTCTTCAAACGGCTTTTCAAAGGTGAGAAGAACGCTTCTGTAATCGGCAAGGAGTTCTGCTTTCAGAACTTCATTTTCTTTGCATGCGATTTTGCTTGCAATAACCGTCTGGTTGAAGGATACCTCAAGCGTGTTTTCGCTCTTTGCCTTGCAGTAGTTTACGCAAAGCCCGGTTTTGCGTTTGTTGAAATGGAGAATTCTTGTTTCAAACGCAGCAAGCGAGAGGCTGACTGTGTCTCCGAACGAGTATGAGCCGCTGCTGCCGTTTTCGTTGTAGGGCAGTATCGTTGTGAGCGATGCCATGGACAGCCTTTCGTCCGCACCGCAGGAGCAGTCGAGTGCAAGGATATATTCCTGAGGAGCAGGGCCGGGGTTGCGCAGGGCAACAATGCCCTCGTTTGCGTTGAAGCAACCAAAGCCGTAAACCTGAAGCAGCGACGGCTTTCCGCCAAAGAGCACCGAACGGGAAAGAAGATTCATGTTCTCCCTTGCAAAGCTGACGGCGCTGTTGCTGATTCGCCACTTGTTTTCGTCCATCATGTTGAAGCTGTAGTACAGCTCCCAGAACTGCGTGCCCCTTGCTGCATTGGTGAAAAGATACTCTCTGAACTGTTCATCGGTCATTTTTATTTTTGCTTCGTTACCGTAAATCGGATCGTGGTTATAAAGATTAGACGGCGGAAAACAGAAGTTGCGGACACGGTAAAAGTCATAGTACATATTGTCACGATATGTCAGTGCCTGATCCTTTTGAGGCGAGGAAAGCTTTTTTCCGTCCGGCCCTTTGTCAATGAAGCCGATATCCATGCTGTTCTGCATCCAGACAGTGTTCACCCACTGCAAAAACCACGGGCTCGGCGGGGCATAGCAGGTGAGGTTAATGAAAAGGTTTTCCTTTGCGTTCTTTGCAAGAGCGTCAAAAACTGCCGTCCATCTTTCCCAAAGCTCACTGTAATAGTACATATCGTTCTTTCCGCCGACCATGTGGTCGTGAGATTTGTTACGGCAGGGTTTGTTTGCAAAACCGTCAAGCTTCCAGTATGAGAGACCGAAGCGGTTTTCATAATCAAGCATGAGGGCACTGACTTTATCAATATATTTTCCGCTTGCAACGCAGATGTCCCTTGCACGGCGGTTGACATAGCCGTTTCCGCCTTCGGCGATTCGCCTTGCAAATTTTATGGTGTCTGTTGTGTAGCCGCCGCGAGGGCCGAGCCAGAGCCCGAATGTTGAACCGAAAGACCTTGCAAGCGCAGAGGACGGATAAAGCTCATTGGGGAACTTGCTGTTGAAGCTCCAGAAGTTTTTCTTGTAATCGTTCCAACCGTCGTCAACAACAAAGCAGTCAAGCGGCTTTGAACCGACAGCTGTAAGCCCTTTTTCAATTTCAAGGAAAGAGCCTTCAATGTTCTCTGCGCTGATGTTCAGCATGTGGTCGTACCACGAATTGTACTGCGTTCTGAACCTCAACGGACGGGAGATTTTTCTGATATACTCAAAAAAATCGGTCTTTCTCTGAATGGGGTCGGCGCTGCGGCAGGCAAGGCAGACGGCTTTGTGGGTTTCAAAGCAGCCGTTTTCAAGGAGGGAAACGAGCTTCTTTCCGCTGTACCAGCGGACAAAAACAGCGCCGTCTTCAATGTTGTTTTCTGTTCCGGGGAATTCGCTGCCGAAACAAAGGCTTGAGCAGAACACGGGCTGACCGAGCGAAAGCGCAGCGGCGCTGATGATGCTTTTGTTCTGGGCAGGGAGAGCGCAGCACACCGAAACATCGGGAACAATGCAAGGCTCAAGGTCAATATAATCTATCACGGCCTTGCAGCTGTTGTCCATACATGTGAAGGCAAGCCTTTTTGTCAGATGCTTGTCAAGCATACCAAGCTCAAAGACCAATGTCAGACCGATACTGCTGCCTTTGAGACGAAACGGCTTGAATTCAATCAGAAGTCTTTCGCCGATTTCGGTTTTCTCACCGGCAGCATTGGCAATTTTCAGATCGCTGCAGGAAACGATTTCTCCCCCGAAAAGCGAAAGGAAGCGGATTTTGAATTCCTCGCTGCCGGGAAGAGGAGAAAGCTTTTCGCCGGAAAGCTTGTTTTCAATGCAGGATGAAGCAATTTTTCCTCCCTTTGTGAAAAGCTCTTTTGCAATGAAGTCGTTTTCAATACGGATGCTGCTTTTTTCGATTATAACCGCCATTTTAAACTCCTCAGAATGTTTTTTCTTCAGTATACTATATAATTTCCGGAATTTCAACAGAAAAAAAGCATATAAAACGCAGGGAAATCTGAAGACGGTTTTTTCGATTCGGGATGAAAAAGCTTCCTGAAACGGCGAATTGCGAAACGGCGGATTTTTGCGCAAAACTTTTTTATTTTTATTTCTCTTTTCCCTTGACAAACTGCGGAAGTATTAGTAAAATAAAAATACTCAGTGGGGATTTGTGTGTCTCAGGGGTAAGTCAGTGTGGATTTTACAAATTTTTCCAAAGAAAGAGGGTGGAAGTATGGGCTCGTTTGTCGGAACTTATGAATACAATCTTGACTCAAAAAACAGACTTGTTGTTCCGGCGCAGTTCAAGGAGCTCATCGGAAACACCTTCATCGTCAGGGCGAAGCCCGGAAAGTTTTCCCACATCGACTGCTTTTTCCCGGAGCATTTTGAAAGCACGGTGCAAAGCGAGATTGAAGACTATATTCAAAAAGGTCTTCCTGCGGACATGGCGTCTGCAATGGCCCGCACCTGTTCAACCTCGGTCACGGTTGATGCCCACGGAAGAATCTGCATCCCGTCAAAAATTCTTGAGCGTGCTCATATCGAAAAGGAAACCGTTTTTCAGGGTATGGGTGAACGCTTTGAAATCTGGGATTCAAAAATTCATGACGAATATAACGATATGCTTGCCGCAGAGGCGGACAAGCTCTTTGACGCTCAGATGGCGGAGAACCAGAAACGCTATGAATATATGAGCGAGGGCTATATGCTCGAAATCAAAAATACAGGGATTAAATAACCCGGAGGCGCAATGGAATTTTCTCATGTAAGCGTTCTGCTTTTTGAGGCGGTTGATTCGCTTAACATCAAAAAAGACGGCGTCTATGTTGACTGCACCGCAGGCGGAGGCGGTCACAGCGCAGAAATACTCAAAAGGCTCAAGAACGGAAGGCTCTTTGCCCTTGACCGTGATCCGGAAGCCGTTGAAGTGCTCAAAGAGCGTTTCAAAAACGACGAAAGGGTAACCGTTGTTCAGACCGAGTTTGAAAACATCCGGAGCGTTCTTGCTGCCCACGGAGTTGAGGGCGCAGACGGTGTTCTTGCCGACCTCGGAGTCAGCTCCCATCAGCTTGATACCGCCGAGCGGGGCTTTTCCTTTCATAATGACGCACCTCTTGACATGAGGATGAGCAAGAAAGGCGTCAGCGCAGCAGACCTTGTCAACACCCTTTCCGAGCGTGAGCTTGAACGGATAATCCGCACTAACGCAGAGGAAAAGTTTTCAAGGAGTATTGCAAGGGCGATTGTCCGTGAAAGGCAGAAAAAACCGGTTGAAACAACTTTTGAACTTGTTGAAATAATAAAAAGTGCAATGCCCGAAGCGGCAAAAAGGAATCCGGGACATCCGGCGAGGAGAACCTTTCAGGCGCTTCGCATTGAGGTCAACGGCGAGCTTGACCGGCTTGAAAGCTCGCTCGATGAAATGTTTTCTTCGCTGAACAAAGGCGGAAGACTTTCCGTTATTACTTTCCATTCACTTGAAGACAGAATAGTCAAAAGAAAATTTGCGGCTCTTTGCACGGGCTGCACCTGTCCGCCGTCATTTCCGGTCTGTGTCTGCGGAAAAACACCTGACGGAAAGCTTGCTTTCAAGTCCGTTCTTCCGGGCGAGGAGGAGCTTGACGCCAATCCGCGCGCAAGGAGCGCAAGACTGAGAAGCATTGAAAAACTGAAATAGTTTTCCGGGATATTTCTTCCCGGAAGGGAAGAGAGGAGAAAATGGCAGCTTCATACGCATATAACAACGGGTTTGATTATCTGAATTCAAATGCCGCTCCGGTTCTTGAGCCTCAAAGGCAACAGGAAAAGCAGCAAAACCTGAAAAAACTGAAAAAGCGCCGTCCGCAAAAAAGGGAACTTGAACGGGCGAGCCATGTCAAGATTGCAAAAATCTTTGTGCTCATGTCGCTTGCCGTTGCGCTTGCCGGTGCGTTCTGCAACAGCCTTGTTGCAAGAAACGAGAGCAGGGCAGACCTCCAGTCGGCTCAAAAGCAGCTTGCAATGTACTGCGATGAGAATGTTGTTCTGAAAGATAAGCTTTCAAAACTTGTCAGTGCGGAGAATATTGACAAGATTGCAACGCAGAAACTCGGTCTTGTTAAGATTGTTGCTGCAAACGAAACATACCTTGATTCGCAAAAGGACAACGAAGTGCTTTTTTCGCAGGGAAGGTAAATATCCGTAAATAGTAATGAATATATATTGAAAGGGCGGACGCATTGCCTGTCGATCATCGGCTTTCAGCCGGCGGTTACCGCGGGTAATACGATCCGCCGATTCAGTGTTTCCGATTTTCATCGGTTGTTTGGAAAAGGAGGTTTGCGCAATGCCATTGGAGACAACGGAAGGTATTCTCGGAAAAAACAAGATCAGAAAAAGGAACGACCTTTCCTTTAAGAAAAGGGCAAGGGGTATAACTGCCCTTGTGCTTGCTCTTTTGCTGTTTCTCAACCTCGGAAGGGTAGGCTGGATAATGGGTGTTCACGGCGAAGAATACCGCTCAATTGCTCAGAAAAACCAGCTCTATGATACCCGGATCCGTGCGGTCAGAGGAACGATTTATGACTGCAACATGACTCCGCTTGTGACAAGCTCTTCGGCATGGATTCTTTGTGCTGACCCTGCGGAAATCAAAAAAACCTTCAAGAACCTTGACAATGCAGAAAGCATCACAAAGGATTTTGTCTCCTATCTTTCAAAGAATATTGCAAAAATACTCTCTTTGAAAACAAAGGAGGTTTCAGGCGCTCTTTCAGACCTTGAAAAGCCCTATGTCCGTGTTGCAAAAAAGGTTGACGCAAATCAGCGGCTTTCGCTCGATGAGTTTTTGAACAAAAAATATACCTATGGCTATACCGAATCCGGCAGGGAGAAGACCGTTACGCCCCGTGCATTTTTCTCCTATGAGAACGACACGCTGCGGCTTTATCCGGAAAACAACTTTGCCTCAACAATAATCGGCGTTACCGATTCGGACGGCAAGGGCATTTCGGGCGTTGAAACATATTACAACACAGCCCTCAGCGGAAAGGACGGAAGGCAGGTCACGGCGAAAAACTCAATCGGTCAGGCGCTTGATTCAAGTTATGAAAGTGTTTTTGACGCTCAGCAGGGCAACGGAGCCGTTCTCACGATTGACTCAAATATTCAGTATTACCTTGAAAATGCACTGAATAATGCGCTTGACAACACAAAGGCCAAAGGCGTTTACGGAATCGTGATGGATGTTGACACGGCAAAGGTTCTTGCAATGAGCAACAAGCCTGACTTTGATCTCAACGATCCCAGAACCATTGTTGACGAGGAGGTTCGTGAGGAGCTTAAAAAGCAAGAGGGCAAAAAGGATTACGCTTCAAAGCTTACCGAGGCACTGTTCAATCAGTGGAACAGCTATTGTGTTACAAACAACTATGAGCCCGGCTCAACCTTCAAAATTTTCACTGCGGCAGCAGCTCTGGAGGAGGGTGTTGCAAACCTCAATACTACTTACACCTGCGTCGGAGGCTACCATGTTGCGGACACAACAATTCATTGCGCAAAGGTTGAAGGTCACGGTTTCCAGACCTTTATCCAGGGACTTATGAATTCATGCAACCCGTTTTTCATCGACCTCGGTCAGAAGCTCGGAATTGAAACATACTATAAATATTTTGAAGCTTTCGGCTTTACGGAACGGACGGGAATCGACCTGACGGGTGAATCCTATCCCGTTTATCACAAGCTTTCAAAAATGGGTGTTGTTGAGCTTGCCAGTACCTCCTACGGACAGTCGTTCAGGGTAAGTCCCATTCAGATGATCACTGCCGCCTGCGCCATTGCAAACGGCGGAAAGCTCATGAAGCCCTATGTTGTTGACAGCATTGTTGACACGCAGGGAAACATAATTTCAAAGAATGAACCGACTGTAAAACGTCAGGTTGTTTCCGAAAAAACGGCGGCAACGGTCCGGAATATGATGGAAGCCGTTGTTGAAGGCGGAACGGGAAAGAATGCGTATATTCCCGGTTACAGAGTTGCAGGAAAGACCGCAACGAGTGAAAAGCTTGACACAAAGGATCCGAATGACTA
>JAEDHZ010000076.1 GCA_016292705.1 Clostridiaceae bacterium | reverse complement strand
ATTCTCATCGTCATTTCAGGAATACTTGTCTATTCCGTGTATCAGAGATATAATCATGCGGCGCAGATGATGCTTAAATCCTGCGATACAGAGTTGGCCGATACATATTTCAGTTATTACTATCCTCTTGATTCAAAAACATTCAATGAGGTTGCCGCAAGCTTTGTTGAAAACTATGAATACCGTGATAAAATTGAGATATGGGTTATTGACAAAAACGGAAATCCGTTGGTATCCTCGGGTGGTTATGAAATCACAGATTACTCTGAAATGCCTGATTATTATGAGGCAATTAACTCTGAAAATAAAACTGCGACAGAAAGATGCAACACCTTTTGGGGAGAACCTGTAATGGCAATGAGCTACATTCTCAGAGACTCTTCGGGTGAGAATTGCGGTGCTGTGCGTTATCTTGTTTCAATGCGGGATGCGAATCATCAGTTGAATCTGATAATTGGCGCAATATTTGCCGGAGTTTTTCTCATTGCAATGCTGATGTTCAATTCCGGATACTACTTTGTTTCTTCAATTGTTAATCCCGTTAAGCAGGTTAATCAGACCGCAATGCGAATTGCAAAAGGCGATTTTTCTGCCCGGATTTCCATTCCTCATACCGAAGACGAAATTGGAGAGCTGTGCGAAACAATTAACGATATGGCACAGCAGCTCGGTCAGACGGAGGAGATGAAGAACAGCTTTGTTTCAACCGTTTCCCATGAAATCCGGACTCCGCTGACAGCAATCAAAGGCTGGAGCGAAACCCTTTCTTCAATTGCTGAAAAGAGCGATGACGAAATCATGAAAAGGGGACTTAAAGTTATCTCTTCCGAAACAGGGCGGCTTTCGTTAATGGTTGAAGAATTGCTTGATTTTTCAAGGATGCAGAGCGGAAAGCTTAAAATGAAAAACGGCGTTGTTGATATCATTGCAGAGGTTCAGCAGGCATATCTGATGTATCACCCGAAAGCGCAAAAGGAAGGAAAAACCATTTCCATTGTCTTACCGAAAAATGAGGAAAGCTTTGTTGACGGAGACGCTGACAGAATTTGTCAGGTGTTCGTAAATATTCTTGATAATGCGGTAAAATATACCGAAACAAACGGAAAAATTATAATTAAGGTTGAAAACCTGAAAAAATATGTTAAAATAACCTTTAGTGATAATGGTTGCGGAATATCAAAATCTGATTTGCAACATGTCAGGGAAAAGTTTTATAAAGCAAACAACGAAAAGCACGGAACAGGTATCGGTCTTGCCGTTGTTGATGAAATAATTAAGCTTCATAACGGCTTATTAAAGATAGAAAGTGCCGAAAACAAAGGCACAACGGTTGAGGTTCTTCTTCCGCTTCACATAAGCTGACGAGCCGGAAGAATTATTAAATATTATCAGGAGGACTGAAATTGAGTAAGAAAAACAGTGTTATTCATAAAACTTCGGTCGGTGGTCAGGCTCTCATCGAAGGTATCATGATGCAGGGTCCAAAGGGTGCGGCAATGTCCGTACGACTTCCGGACGGTTCAATTGATACGGAGGAAATAGAAGTCAAGCATATCAGAGATAAGATAAAATTTCTCGGCTTTCCGATAATAAGAGGCTGTGTTAATTTTGTTGAATCTATGATTTTCGGTTATAAGTGTCTTATGGAGTCTGCAGAAAAATCGGGTCTTGAAGATATTGACAACTCTGAGGAAGACCAATCAAAGCTTGACAAATGGCTTTCTGAACATCTCAGTAAAAAGGTTATGGGCATAATAACCGGTGTTGCGTCAGTTCTCGGCATTCTTCTTGCCTTTGCTTTGTTCTTCTTTCTCCCGTCAAAAATTACCGACTTTTTCAATAATCTTTCTTCAGGAGCATTGACAAACTTCCGTGCTCTCATTGAAGGTATTATGCGAATGATAATTTTTGTTGTTTATATTGCTCTGGTTTCACTAATGAAGGACATTAGGAGAACTTTCATGTATCATGGAGCAGAACATAAAACAATATTTTGCTATGAAAACGGACTTGAACTGACAGTTGAAAATGTCCGCAGTCAGAGTCGTTTTCATCCGCGTTGCGGAACAAGTTTCATGTTTGTTATGATAATAATTAGCGTGATTGTCTCTTCAGCAATTTCTGTTGCTTTTCCACAACTGAGAAACAACATTGCCGTCTGGATGATTATCAAGCTGCTTATTCTCCCGCTTGTAATGGGGTTCGGCTATGAGTTCATAAAATATGCCGGCAGGCATGACAATGCTTTTGTGCGCATCCTCTCCGCCCCGGGACTCTGGATGCAGAGACTGACAACAAAAGAACCGGATGATTCTATTATTGAAGTCGGAATTGCAGCTTTCAAGGCTGTTATTACCGATAATCCGGAGGACGATGCAATTAGATGACAGTCTTTCAGCTATTTAAGTTATGCCAAACCGAACTTGAAAAAGCGGGAAAAGACACCGCTTCTTCGGAATCAAAACTGATTTTGCAGCGGATACTTGGTTTTGACTCAACGCAATTAGTAATGAACAAGGATAAATCCGTGTCTGAACTTACGGTTTCAGAAGTTATGGGAATAATTGAAAAGCGAATAGAAAGCATTCCGCTTCAATATATTTTCGGCGAATGGGATTTTTATGGCGAGACCTTTAAAGTCGGCAAAGGTGTACTCATCCCGAGGCCAGAAACAGAGGAGCTATGCACAGAGGTTATTGAGCGCTTGAAAAAGATGAAAAAACCGACAGTTTTTGATCTCTGTTCCGGAAGCGGCTGCATTGGAATAACTCTGAAAAAGCAGGTTCCGCAGGCCGATGTCTATTTGCTTGAGTTTTATGACGAAGCTCTCAGTTATTTAAACGAGAACCGGGTGTTTCATTCGGTTGAAAGGTCTGTTCCGGCAATAAAAGGTGATGTCCTCAAAGGATATGAAAAGTTCGCTTTTTTGCCGAAACCTGATGTGATCGTTTCTAATCCGCCATACATTGAAAAACATGAACTTTCTTCTTTGCAAAGCGAGGTTCAGTGTGAACCGATGACTGCACTTGACGGAGGTGAAGACGGACTTGATTTCTACCGTGCATTTTCCGAAAAATGGTTGCCGTGCGTCAATGACGGCGGATTTATTGCTGTTGAATGCGGTGAGAATCAGGCGGAAAAAATTGCTGCGCTTTTTTCAAAGCACAGTGACGATGTTACTGTATTAAAAGATTTCAACGGTATTGACCGATTTGTCATTGCCGGGAAAGGGTAATTATGATTTACGACCTATTCAGAGAGGGCTTCACAATTCAGTTGGTTCTCAATTTGTTTGCAAGGGTTTTTGTAATGTTTTGTATTTTGCCTGTGCATGAATTTGCACATGCCTTCATTTCAACAAAGCTTGGTGACCAGACCGCCAGGCTTTCCGGCAGACTTACTCTCAATCCGCTTGCTCACCTTGATTTCTTCGGTGCGATTCTTATGATAATCGCCGGCTTCGGTTATGCAAAGCCGGTTCCTGTTAATATCAATAATTTTCCGCCGAGAAAAAGAAAAACATATATGGCGCTTACGGCTATAGCCGGACCGATTTCAAACCTTATCATGGCATTCATTTTTTCTGTTTTCTATTGTGCTGTGTTCAGGTTCGGTTCGCCGGTCAACGGCAGTATGTCTGAAGCAATTCTGCTTTTCTTCCTCTATGTTGCTCAGATAAATGTTTCTCTTGCCGTATTCAATCTCATTCCCGTTCCTCCGCTTGACGGTTCAAGAATCCTTACGGCAATTCTTCCGGACAGGTATTATTATACACTCATGAGATATGAACGCTATATCGTATATGCGGTGTTGGCTTTGGTTGTTTTCGGTGTCCTTGATACGCCGATATCACTTGCAACAACATATACAATGCGTTTGTTTATTAAGCTTGCCGGTCTTGTTTTTGGCTTGCATATCGGTTGAATTATGGAAAAAATTAACTATAAACTTGAGGTGTTTGAGGGTCCGCTTGACCTTTTGCTTCATCTGATAAGTAAACATAAGCTCAATATCAATGATATTCCGATTTTTGAGCTTGTTGAACAGTATGTCGACTATGTCCGCCAAATGGAAGAAAGCGACATGGATGTTGCGAGCGAGTTCATTGAAATGGCTGCGCGCCTTGTCTACATCAAGACTGTTTCACTGCTTCCCGTGCACGAGGAGGCGGAACAGCTGAAAATGGAGCTTTCCGGCGAGCTTATTGAATACCGTGACTGTAAACTGATTGCGGAAAGGCTTTCAAAGAGGGCAGACGGTGTTGATTATTTCTTCCGTGAACCGCAGCAGCTTCCCAAGAATATGACATACACCCGGGTTCACGACCCAAGGGATATTCTTGCTGCATATCTTGGTGCAATAGGGAAAGAGAGGCGAAAACTTCCGCCGCCGATTGAAGCTTTCAGTTCCATTGTCTCCCATAAAATTGTCTCCGTTAATTCCCGGATTGTTTTCATTTATCGCAGACTTTTAAAAGGTGCAAAGCAAAAATTTACATCCTTTTTTGAAAAGAGTTCTTCCCGTTCGGAAATGGTTGCAACCTTTCTTGCGATTCTTGAACTTGTCAAAAACGGACGGGTTTGCCTTAATGACGAAAACACCGTTGTTACACTCAACAGGAAAGGAAAAAGCAGCAAATGAACATGAAAGCGTTGCAAAATGCACTTGAAGCAGTTTTGTTTGCGGTCGGTGAACCCATCGAACCTGAACGGCTTGCACAGGCTCTCGAGGTTGATGAATTGCTTATTAATCAGGTGCTCGAAAACCTGCGTGCCGAATATGATGAACAAGACGGAGGACTTTGCATATTGAAGCTCGATGATAAGTATCAGATATGCTCAAAAAAAGAATATGCTGACCAGATAAGAAAAGTTCTTGAAATCAAGCGAAACGCACCACTTTCCCAGGCTGCTTTTGAGGTTCTTGCAATTATTGCATATAATCAGCCGGTCACCAAAGCGTTTGCAGAGCAAATAAGGGGTGTTGATTGTTCGGCAGTCATTTCAACGCTTTGTCAGCGTGGGCTTATTGAAGAGAAGGGTCGTCTTGACCTTCCCGGAAGACCGCTTGTTTATGGTACTACACCGAACTTTTTGCGTTGTTTTTGCCTTTCTTCTCTTGATGAGCTTCCATCTGTTCCGGATAATCAGGACAACCGTACTGAAAATGATGGGCGAGCCCAAGAAAATTTACAATCAAATCACACTGATTTTCCTGAAACTGTTGACGAAA
The DNA here is from genome assembly GCA_016292705.1 of Clostridiaceae bacterium. Lineage (GTDB taxonomy): Bacteria > Bacillota > Clostridia > Oscillospirales > Acutalibacteraceae > UBA6857. Next base: position 1,938 of record JAEDHZ010000076.1, on the reverse strand, counting down.
AATGATTTTTGGGGTAACATATAACACAGTGCAATTGTATTGTGTTGGAAAGGGGGAGGTGCATTGACCGGATTTCAGATTTTTCTTTGTGTTCTTGGCGGAATAATTCTGTTTTTTGTGCTTATCCTTTCCATTCCTGTTCATGTTTCGATGCACTATGGCGATAAGATTTATCTTTCTGTTCGTTATTTGTTCATCAGACTGAACATTCTTCCGTTAGGTGAAAAGAAAGAGAAAAAGCCCAAGAAAAAGAAAGAAAAACCTAAAAGTGAAAAGCCGAAGGAAGAAGAGCCCAAGGAAAAGAAGCCCAACCCGCTCCTACAAATGGTTAAAGCAAACGGCTACGACGGTATGATTGAAGTGATTTCGAACCTCGGCCGCATTTTCGCACTTTACGGCGGAAAGATTTTTAAAAGCGTTGTTTTCGAGGATATTGAAATATACATATCTGTCGGTACGGGCGACAGTGCGCAAACAGCTATCAAATATGGAAAGACATGCCAGAAAGTCTATCCGCTTCTCGGATTTCTGTGCGCAAACAATGTTGTGAAAAAATATGAAGCTTCGGTCGAACCGGACTTCCTGGCTAATAACAGCGAGGGTGAATTCAATTTTGAGTTTTATCTTGTTGTTCGAAAAATCATCAATGCCACGCTTGGCATGGTGTTCAGACTCATTTTCAAGGTTGTCCTGAAGTTCCTTAAAAACGGCAGAAAAAAGAAAGAATCAACTCCTCAACAAAATGCGGAAACAAAGAAAGGATGATATACAATGTCAGAAAAGTCAGCAGGCGCAATTCTTAGCTCAACAATTGAAAAAATACGTGATCTTGTTGATACAAGCACAATAATCGGCGAGCCGATTCATGCCGAGTCCGGTGTAACAATTATTCCCGTTTCAAAAGTTACTTATGGCTTCGCTTCAGGCGGCGCAGACTTTCCCTCAAAGAACACAAAGGAGCTTTTTGGCGGCGGCGGCGGAGCCGGTGTAACGATTACTCCGGTTGCTTTCCTTGTTATAAGTGACGGAGAGGTAACACTCAAACACATCACTGCCTATGACAATGCAGCCGAAAGAGTTGTTAACCTCGTTCCGGAAATGTTTGACAAGGTAACAGGTCTTGTTAACAAGGCAAAAAAGAATTCATCACAGCAAGCAGAAACAGATGTCGATCCTGACCCGGCTCTTGGCGACTGATACACAATCCGATAATTTTTCAACAACCGCCTGCATATCATAAAAATGGCAGGTGGTTGCTTTGTTGATTAAAAAAATAACTTGTTACATTTTACTTTTGTTTTTGTTTGTTTTCTGCATTGATTTTGGCACGGAAGCTTTTGATATCAGCTCCAAAAGTGCCGTTGTTCTTGATGCAAGGACAAACAGAATTGTTTTTCAAAAAAATGCCTTTGAAAAGCGGTCAATGGCAAGCACAACAAAAATTATGACAGCGTATCTTGCGATTGAATCAGGAAAGCTTAGTGATACGGTTAATATAACTGGCGAAATGACCCGGGCTGAGGGAACTTCACTCGGATTGCATGCCGGTGAAAAAATTACACTCGGTGATCTTGTTTACGGAATGATGCTTGAATCGGGAAATGATGCGGCAAACGCTGTTGCGTTGTATCTTTCCGGGGGATTTTCCGTTTTTGCGTCTCTTATGAATGAAAAAGCCCGGCAAATCGGAATGAAAAATACAAATTTTGTGACACCGTCCGGACTTGATGATGAAAATCACTATTCGACTGCGTATGATATGGCATTGCTTGCTTCTCACTGTATCAGAGACTCCGTTTTCAGACGGATTTGTTCATCGAAAAGATACACTGCACAACTGATCGAGCCTCAGACAAAATTGTATTTTTCAAATCATAACAGATTGCTTGGAAGTGTTGAAGGCGTCTTTGGGGTGAAGACGGGATTCACCAAAAAAAG
>JAEDHZ010000075.1 GCA_016292705.1 Clostridiaceae bacterium | reverse complement strand
CAAAGGCCTGAGCTTTATCGGAATCGGTGTGCTTTGCGCCGTTTGCTTCAATCTCGGTCAGCTTTTGTGTGCCTGCGCTCTTTCCGGCGCTGCAATGCTCGGCTACGGTAAATATCTTTTGGCCTTTGCGGTCATCGGCGGAACGCTGACCGGCGCTGTTCTCAATGCAGTAGCGCCACGCCTGACCGGACAAATCAGCGGTTATATAAATCCCGGCGCCCGGTTTCCGGACGGCGGAAGTCACATAGATTTGGAGATGACAGAATGAAAAAATCAATCCCCGGAGTAATTTTTGCCCGAGCAAAGGGACGCGGCGGCGTCAATGTTTCCCACAACAAAAACACCGCAGAAATGCCGGTTGAAAGGATGCCCGTTCCCTCAATGGTCATCCTTCCCATGCAGCAGCACATCGGCGCACCCTGCGTTCCGACCGTCAAGGTCGGAGATACGGTATCGGTTGGTCAGGTTATCGGCGACAGCGACAAATTTGTTTGCGCACCGATTCACGCAACAATTTCCGGCGTTGTCAAAGCCGTGGGCGATGTCAAGCTTGCCAACGGCATTATCACAAAGGGCGTAACCATTGAATCCGACGGTGAAATGCGGCTTTATGAGGGCGTCCGACCGCCAAAAGTTACAAACAGGCAGGAGCTTCTGGCTGCCGTGCGTGCGTCCGGTCTTGTCGGTCTCGGCGGAGCAGGCTTCCCGGCTCATGTCAAGCTGAACTATCCCCAGGACAAAAATGTTGACACGCTCGTTGTCAACGCTGCCGAATGTGAGCCGTACATTACCGTTGACTACCGTGAGTGCATTGAAAACTCAAAGAATGTTATAAACGGCGTCCTCACCCTCAAAAAATTCCTCGGTTTCAAGGAGGTTGTCATTGCCGTTGAGGACAACAAGCCCAAGGCGATTGAAATTTTCCGGAAACTCATTGATGAAAAAGGCGACGATTCAATAAGAATCATGGCTCTGAACTCAAGATACCCGCAGGGCGCAGAAAAAATGATGGTGCTTTCCGCAACGGGAAGGCGTGTTCCTCCCGGAAAGCTCCCGGCGGATGTCGGTTGTGTTGTTATGAATGTTGCCTCGGTTGCCTTTATTGAAAGATACCTTGAAACCGGCAAGCCGCTCATCAGCCGTTCAATAACGGTTGACGGTTCCGCAATCAAAGAGCCGAAGAACCTTCGTGTTCCAATCGGCATAAATATTCAGGACATTATTGATTACTGCGGCGGCTTCAAGGAAGAGCCTCGCAAGATAATCTGCGGAGGTCCGATGATGGGCATTGCCGTCTGCGGCACCGACGCTCCCATCTGCAAGCAGAACAACGCTGTTCTTGCCTTTGCGGACAGGAAGGACACAGTTAAACCCGAGCGGGACTGCATCCGCTGCGGTCGTTGCGTTGAGGTCTGCCCGATGAGCCTGATGCCCACCCTCATTGAGCGTTTTGCAAAGGTTCGTGATAAAGACGGACTTGAAAGGAGCTTTGTTTCGGTCTGCATGGAATGCGGTTCCTGCTCTTATGCCTGCCCGTCAGGTCGTCCGCTTGTTCAATATATGAGACTTGCAAAGCAGGTACTCAGAGAGGAGAGTGCAAAATAATGGCAAAAAAACTCACAGTCAGCCCGTCGCCGCATGTCCGCTCAAGCGAAACAACAACAGGCATCATGCTTGATGTCATCATTTCGCTCGTTCCGGCTCTCATTATGTCGGTTGTATATTTCGGACTGAGAGCACTTGCTCTTTCTGCAACAACCATCGGCTCTGCCGTGCTTGCGGAATATATTTCAAGAAAAGTTATGAAAAGGAACGGAACACTCGGCGACCTTTCCGCCGTTGTTACCGGTCTCATCCTTGCGCTCAACCTTCCGTCAACGCTTCCTCTCTGGATGGGTGCTGTCGGTTCGGTCATTGCAATTGTTGTTGTCAAGCAGATGTTCGGCGGAATAGGTCAGAACTTTGTTAACCCGGCAATGACGGCAAGAATCATTCTCATGGTATCGTTCCCGACAGCAATGGCAAAATGGGTTGCTCCGTTTTCTGTCAGATGGTCGGTTGCCGATGCTGTTACAACCGCAACCCCGATGGCTTCCCTTGCTTCGGCAAAGGGCGGAGACCTTTCCCTCGCCGAGGGACTGCCCTCTCTTGCTCAGATGCTTATCGGAAACCACGGCGGCTCAATGGGTGAGGTTTGCTCGCTTGCTCTGCTTGCCGGCGCACTTTATCTTCTGCTCAGGAGAGTTATCTCCCCGGCGATTCCGTTTTCGTTCATCGGCACTGTTGCCGTTTGCATGGTTATTGCAGGCAAGGGCAATCCGGAGTTTGTTGCCTATCAGCTTCTCGGCGGCGGACTTCTGCTCGGTGCGTTCTTCATGGCAACGGATTACACAACCTCGCCGCTCAACCTCAAGGGACGAATCGTTTTCGGAATCGGCTGCGGTCTGATAACCTCGGTTATCCGTCTTTTCGGTTCACTTCCTGAGGGTGTTTCTTTCTCAATCATACTTATGAACATCCTTGTTCCGCATATTGAACGCCTCACAACAGCGAAGCCGTTCGGCTTTGTTAAGGAGAAAAAGGAAAAGGAGGCTGCAAAGGTATGAAAAAAATAACGCCGAAAGCAATCCTTGTTCCGACCGTTGCACTGCTTGTCATCTGCCTTGTTGCAACGGCACTGCTTGCGCTGACAAACGGCGCAACAAAGCAAAAAACGGCTGAAAACGCCGTTCAAAAGGAGAATCTTTCCCGCTCGCTCGTGCTCAGTGAAGCCAAGGAGTTTTCCGAAATTACGCAGCTTGAAAACGGGATGACCTATTGCGTCGGAAAAGACGGCGAAAAGAATGTCGGCTATGTTTTCACAAGCGGCGCAAAGGGTTACGGCGGAACGGTTCTTGTCATGGTCGGAATGGACACCGAGGGAGTTATCACCGGAATTGAAATCCTTTCCCATGACGAAACCCCCGGCCTCGGTGCAAACAGCACTAAACCGGACTTCAAAAACCGCTTCGTCGGAAAAAGCGGAACGCTCACCGTCAGCAAAACCTCAAACGACGGTCAGGATGTTCAGGCGATAACTGCGGCAACGATAACCTCAAAGGCTGTTGTTTCTGCCGTCAATGCCGCAACTGCCGCTTTTGAAACTGTTAAGGGAGGTGCAAGCAATGGCTGAAAAAAAATCCCTCGGTAAAGAGTTTTCAAAAGGTCTCCTTGCCGAAAACCCGACTCTGAGGCTTGTTCTCGGAACCTGCCCCACTCTTGCAACAACAACCTCGGTCACATCTGCGCTCGGCATGGGCCTTGCCGCTTCGGTTGTTCTTGTTTGCTCAAACATTGTTATTTCCGCACTGAGAAAGGTTATTCCGGACAAGGTGCGTATTCCGGCGTATGTTGTCGTTATCGCCTCGTTCGTTACCATTGTTCAGATGCTGGTCAAGGCCTTTGCGCCCGAACTTGACGAACAGCTCGGCGTTTATCTTCCCCTTATCGTTGTTAACTGCATCATTCTCGGCAGGGCGGAAGCCTTTGCGAGCAAGAACCCCGTTCTTGCCTCCGCCGTTGACGGACTCGGAATGGGCGTCGGCTTCACCGCTGCGCTTTTCCTCATGGGCGCAGTGCGTGAAATTCTCGGCGCAGGTTCCTTTGCCGGAATCAGCATTCCCGTTCTTTCAGGCAATCCGATGCTCATCTTTATTCTTCCTCCGGGTGGCTTCTTTGTCTACGGCATTCTCATGGCGACAGCCAACAGAATTGCCGAAAGCCGCGGAAAGCCAAGAGCGGAGCTTCGCGGCTGCGAGGCCTGCCCGATGGCTTCAAGCTGCAAGCTCAACAAAAGAGAAACGGAAAGCGAAGGCGCATCCGTTGAAAGCAAGGAGGCGGCAAACTGATGGAAATGACAAAAGGACTTCTCGCAATCCTCATGACGGCAATCCTCACACAGAACTTTGTTCTTGCAAAGTTCCTCGGAATCTGCCCGTTCCTCGGCGTTTCAAAAAAGCTGAACACAGCGGTCGGAATGAGTGCTGCCGTAATCTTTGTTATGGCGCTTGCCACGGCAGTGTGCTATCCAATCAACACTCTGCTTGAAAGCAAGGATCTTTCCTATCTTCAGACGATAGTGTTCATACTTGTTATTGCAGCTCTTGTTCAGCTTGTTGAAATTGTTCTCAAGAAGTACATTCCCTCGCTATACAATGCACTGGGCATTTATCTTCCTCTCATCACAACAAACTGCGCCGTTCTCGGCGTTGTTATCCTCAACATTGACAATGGATATAACTTTGCGCAGTCAATGTTCAACTCTGTCGGAGCCGGACTCGGCTTCATGCTTGCAATGGTAATGTTCGCCGGAGTCCGTGAAAGAATGGAAAGCTGCGATGTTCCCAAGTTTATGCGCGGACTTCCGATTACTCTCGTTGCCGCTTCGCTGGTTTCGGTTTCTTTCCTCGGCTTCACCGGCATTGTGGACAACATTTTCGGTTAAGGGGGGCGGAAGAATGGATATACTAATTCCTGTTGTTATCGTTGCCGCAATCGGTCTTGTTGCCGGAGTCGGTCTTGCCGTTGCCTCTGCTGTGTTTGCCGTTCCCGTTGACGAAAAGGCGGAGGAAATCCGCGGTTGTCTCCCCGGAGCAAACTGCGGCGCCTGCGGATTTACCGGCTGCGACGGTTATGCCGCCGCCCTTTCAAAGGGCGAAACAAAGGAATGCAGTCTTTGCATTCCCGGCGGAAACGATGTTGCCGCACAGATCGGTAAAATTATGGGACTTGAGGCAGGGAAAATCACTCCGATGGTTGCTGCCGTCATGTGTCAGGGTAACAGGGAGAACACTCCCGAAAAGCTTGAATACAGCGGTGTTCGTTCCTGCAAGATGGCAACCCAGCTTTTCGGCGGGCCGAAAACCTGCGTCCACGGCTGCATAGGCTTCGGAGACTGCGTTGAGGTTTGTCCCTATGAGGCAATCTTCATCTGCGACGGCGTTGCAAGAATCAACCCGAGCAAGTGCCGTGCCTGCAAAAAGTGCATCAAAACCTGCCCGAGACAGCTTATAGATTTGTTTCCGCTTGACACCATCAAGGCTGCGGTTCTTTGCAAAAACCATGACAAGGGTGCGCAGACAAGAAAGCAGTGCAAAGCCGGCTGCATCGGCTGCATGAAGTGCGTCAAGGCTTGTGAGACGGGAGCAGTTACGGTTGAAAACTTCTGCGCAAAGGTTGATTATGACAAGTGCATTGGCTGCGGAAAGTGCCATGCGCAATGTCCGGTCGGATGCATTGACCTTTATATGATCAAGAAAGTGTTCTGATTTATGTGAACATAAAAGCGAGTCGGCTTTTGTCCGGCTCGCTTTTTGAATGGTGAAATTATTATTTTTATGTTTATTCTCTGTTTTCTGCAACTGCTCTGAATATTTTGTCAATTGCTTTTCGGTTTTCCTTGACGGTATATTTTTCGGCGAGGGAACCGATCTTTTTTTCAACCCACGGCATTTTGACATATTCCAGAACTTCGCTTTCATATTGCCCGAAAGCGTCCTCATCGTTTGTTGCGATTGTGCATCGTTCAATGAGATAGATTGAATTTCCGCTTTCAATGACTCCTGCGCTTCCGTGATAGATTGCGCTGACCTTTTCAAAAAAGTCGTCATCATACATCTCGTCGCCCTTTTTCATGAGGTTGACCTCAAGTGCCTGCGTTGCAACAAGGTTTACACTGCGGCAGTATTCGGAGTTCAGCGTGTCAATATCGGTGCCGTTTCTCAGCTTTTTTGCCATTTGCTCAAACTGTTCTTCCAGTTTCTCCTTTTCATCTTCGGAAATGGGGATTGTTTCGCCTTTGGTGTTGACCTTTGTCAACGGAGCCTCAATCGCCTTGAAGCCGACATAAAGCTCAACAAAACTCTGCTTGAGATCGTCCTGCGAAACCTCGTTTTTTCCGCCCCTTCCGAAGAAATGCGCAACAATCTGCCTTTTTCCTGCCGAGGAAAGCTCGGCGCTGAGAACATCGGATTTGTTTACTCCGATACTCTTGTAATACTTCCCGAAAAGGCTCCAGAGTCCGTCCGTTTTGCTGTTTGCTTCGCTTTTGAGGTAATGCTCGGTCTTCATCCCTTTGTCCTGCATGAACCTCTTTACTGCAACATATTCTTTGCAAAGCGTTTCTGTTGCATTGAGAAGATTTTCACGGCTGATTTCCTTAACGCCGTAGGCTTTCGGGTTTGCACAGACGCAGTCAAGATAATAGGCAAAAAGACCGCCGGAAATTCCCGTTGCGTCAACGGTCAGGACGGGACTGTTCTTCCCTGAACACGAGCAAAGGGAAAGGGGGAGAAGCAGACACAAAAGCAAAAGGCAAAGCCCTTTTTTTACCGCCTTCTTTTTCATCAGTCCTCTTCCTCTGCGCCCTTCATATCAAAGCGGTAAATCTCCTGTTCTTCAATGTTTATGTTCTGAACAATAATTGGTTTTATTCCTGCATTGGCGGTGATGGTTGTTACAAGAGCCTTTGCAAAGGGGAAAAGCTCTTTGAAAGTGTCAACATGAACAAACTCCTTTGCAACTTCGCTTCTGATGTCAAAAATACCCTTGACTTCAACGGTGATGTTCAGAACATCCGGGTGGGTTTTGTCAACAACTTCAATGCAGAGAGTTGCTTCGCAGACATTTCCGTTCGTATATTTGACATTATGGGAAACCTTGTTGTTGAGCTTGAGCTGAACGGTGGACTGAACGGCGTTGTTGAAGTGAACTTTGCTGACTTTATATGCCTTGAGCTGAATGTTTGTCATTTTGGAACCTCCTCAATTAAATCATTTTCATGCCTGACGGAATGTTGGCGTGCTTTCCGAGGTATTCACGGTAAAGCAACGGAAAAACAAGCCCCTCATAGACATAGAAAAGGGCTCTGCCTTTTTTCGGTGACGGCGCAGGAATGCTTGAAACCCTGACATTGACAAGCGAGGCAATCACGGACGCACGCATGAGATGGAATTCGCTTGAGATAAAAGCAATTTCAGGTTTCCTTTCCGGTTCAAGAGTTTCAATAATTTTTTTCGCATTGACAAAGTTTTCAAAAGTGGTCTGCGACTTATCCTCAAGGAAAATTCTTTCCTCTTCAATACCGCCTTGAAGGAGGATTTCCTTTATCGCCTGAGCTTCGCTTTTGGTCTGGTCAGGGTGAACAATTCCTCCGCAGCAGATTGCACGGACGCTTTTG
>JAEDHZ010000074.1 GCA_016292705.1 Clostridiaceae bacterium | reverse complement strand
AAGGAAAAAATTCTCTTATAATGCAGAAAGCGGTTTGAGGACAGTGCCGCAAACCGCAGAGCATTAAAAAACACGGAGGTAATAAACATGAAAAAATCAGCAGTAATAATTTCTGTCCTTTTGCTTTTTGCGGTGCTTTTCACTGCCTGCACAAAAGGAACAGCGGCAATTGCTCCTGAACTTGGCGATTATGTCCTTTCGGCATATATTGTCAAAGTTGACAGAAAGGATGTCCTTGCCGTTGCAGATGACGGCTTGTACTTTGTTTCACTTTCTGATTCAAAGGTATATGAAAATTCAAAGGAAATCGGAAAAGATGAACTCAAAGCCGGAATGAGCGTTCAGATAGGATTTGACGGAGTCGTGCTTGAGAGCTATCCGGGTCAGATTACAGCGGATATTATTAAGGTTACCGGCGAAACGCAGGACAAAATTTCCCTTTTTGAAAAAGTGTTTGAAGAATTTTTCAACCAAAGAGAGGACTGTTCCTGGTATAAAACCGTTGCTCTCGATTTCACAAAGCTCTCAATTTCTGAACCGCAAAAGAATGCGCTTGAATATGTTTTTACAAATTATCTGAGAACAAAAACAAATGCAGATGTAATCAGAAGCACCCGTGAGGAGCTTGAAAAGGAAGGAAAGCTCAAAGACGGAATTTTTGAAAACGGCGTTATACTTTCAATTAAGGAAAACGGGGACGCAACCTATGACTTTCGCGCCTATACGGGACCGCTCGGTGCGGAGGGCAGCACCTTCAAGGCAAAAATGAGAAACGGCGAATGGAAAATTGATTATACCAATTACTGGATAAGCTGATTAAAAGTTGATTCTCAAAAAGCTGCGTGCTTCAACGGTAACGCCGTTCACTGTTACATCCTTTTTGTTGTAATTGACATATACGCTGCTTGACGAGCCGTACTCAGTGCAGTAAACACCGCCTGCTACCTTTTTGTGGGCGGTGATTCTTTTGTTTCTCAGGTCAGAAAAAACAATGTTCAGCCGCTCATAATACTGCTGTGCATCGCTTGCGTTGTTCATATAGTAAAACTCATCCTTTTCATCATCTGTGCCTGCGTTTTTGCTGTATAATTCAAAGCCCGGAACTGCGCCGTATTCAGCGGCTTTCAGAAATGCCGTTTCTCTGTCTGATGCCTTGTTGAACGCAGTGTGGGAATAATCAACGCTGCCGTGGAGAACCGATTGCAAAAAAGGAACGGCGGTGCAAAGCTTTTGCTTTGCACAGTTTGCGGTTGAGGGTATCTCCGAAAGGAATGAGGCATACTTCACGGCGTAAAGATTTGCACCGCTCACCATGAGCTTTTTGCCCGAGGAAAGTGCACCGCAGCGGGAGGCAAAGAGATTTTTAAAAAAGCTTCTGTCCTCGGATAAATTTACCGAGTAATCAGAATACAGATACTTTCCTGCGTCAGCAACGCAAATGCCGTCAACCGAAAGGTCACGCATTGAGGAAAGCAGGTTTTCTGTGTTCTTTTCAACCGTTTTTGCCGGAGAAAAGCGCAAATCAGCGCTTGAACGGGTAAAACCGCTGTCCAAAAGCAGTTCAGCGCTCTCTGTTCTGCCGCCGTCAATTCTGATTGCGGCGGAGTTTTCTTTTCCGGCGGAAAAAAGACCTGCTTCGGCAAAGACGGAAACATTCTGGCTTTGGGCAAAACGGGCAAAATCTTCAAGCTCTTTTTCCGTTCCGACCGGAGAAAAAAGCTTAATCTTTTCAAAATTGTTCTGAACAAGACCGCCCTCAAAAAGTCCCCTGAATCTGAGGTTGATGTTCCGGATACCTTTTGAGCGCAGGAAGGAGATTATGTCTGCCGCCTCGCTCATGGAGGTTAGAACGGTTTGTCTTTTTCGGTTCTGAGTTTTTGCCGAGCCGACAACGGCAAGCTCAAACGGCAGACCCTCGCTTTCCGGGAGGGTTCTTTCGTCCATCCTCAGTGCACCGCAGCGGATGAGCAGTTCACGGCAGGCGGCAGCCATTGAAACATAGTCCGTGTTTTCGCCGGAAAGGAAGCGGTAGCTGACCGAAAGCGTTTTGTCAAAGCTGTTTTTAGAAACATAGGTGTTCTTTTCCCCGTTGTAGGCTTTAAAAAGGTCAAAGCTTGCATATACACGGTTGAAGCCGCCTTTTTTGAGCGCTTTTTCTGCGCAGATTTCCGCCGTTTCCTCGCCGCTTTCAATCAGGGCAACAAAGGCGGCGTTGCCGTTCCTTTTCCCGAAAGCAGGTATGCAGGCGGAACAATCTGAGCTTTCCTTTGCCGAAGGGTCAGCACCGTAGACGGGAACATTGATGGGGGTGAATTTTTCAGCTTCCCTTTCTGTGCTGATTATTGCTCCGCAGCCGTCGGGAACAAGAATAAAATCACCTTCTGCCGTGTCTTTGTCCGCTCCGAAGTAGCTCAGGAGAGATATGCTTTTGAGCCGGACATTTTTGTTCTTTTCGCCGTAGGTAATGTTTTTGCAGTTGACGGAAACCTTCAAAATTCCGTCGCCGACCTCAAAGCGGACGGGTATTGTGAAATCTGCTTCGTCAGATTCCGAAAGCTGTTTGCAAAAACGGTAGATCATTGTCAGAACGCCGTTTTCCTCTTTATACTGAAAATTATTCAAAGCGACACTGTCGTTTTGCGAGTCAAGTATATATTCACGGGAGCCGCAAAGCACGCTCACCGAAAAAAGACCGGTATTTTCCTTTGATTCACTTTCCGGCAGTGATCGCCAGAGTTTTCCTGATGCACCGTCAAAAACGCAGACAGAAAAGCTGCTTTCGTCAAGATATAAAGTAGTCAGACCTTTGCGCAAAATGCTTTTGAGATTTGTCCGTGGAGCGGTTGAGGTTGAAATAGCAGTGTTCTTTTTGCCGGCAGAAACCGTGACGGGACTTTGCGCTTTTTCAAGAACATCTGCGCTGCTTTTTTGTGCGCTGCAGGAGGACAGCAGAAAAATGCAGACAAAAGCCGTAATCAAAGTGATAAAAGATTTTTTCGTCTTGTTATACATTATATAATACCTCGTTTAAACAGTCATCCGGTATCCGAAAATTTTATCTGTCCGTTGCAGTCTGTTCAAAAAGCCTGCTGATTACCTATGCAGTAAGTAAGATGCTGTCGGTTCGTCCTTGCAGGAGAAGCACGGTTTCAACCCGGAAAGGGGGGCTTTATGAGCAAACGGCAAAAGAATTACTTTATACACTATACCACAAACCGTAAAAAATTACCACCCCATGCGATTTTGCGTGGGTTAAAGATGATTACCGGCAGCTTTTTTGGGCAAAAATACCTACAAAAATTGAGCCAATTCCCCTGCAAAATGAGCAAGTTCACAAAATCGCCCGGGCGGGAGGTCTTTTGAATAAACAGTTGTTGACAAACCCGATGCTTTAGTGTAAAATAATCGAGTATGCTGTATACCCGGGCTCATGCCCGGTTGCGGCAAACAATATTTTTCAAGAAAGGAGATGCTCTCACTTGCCTACCTTTAACCAGTTAGTTCGCAACGGCAGAGAAACACTCGTCAGAAAGCCGAAGGCTCCTGCTCTTCTCAAGGGTCTCAACTCCAAGAAGAATGTCATGACCGATCATGATTCACCGCAGAAGCGTGGTGTTTGCACCGCAGTTAAGACCGCTACGCCGAAAAAGCCGAACTCCGCTCTTCGTAAGATTGCCAGAGTTCGTCTTACCAACGGAATCGAAGTTTCCGCTTACATTCCCGGTGTTGGTCACAACCTTCAGGAGCACAGCGTTGTTCTCATCCGCGGCGGCCGTGTTAAGGATCTGCCCGGTGTTCGTTACCACATCGTCCGCGGTACTCTTGATACCCAGGGTGTTAACGGAAGAATGCAGGCCCGCTCCAAGTACGGCGCAAAGCGTCCGAAGGCTGCCAAAAAGTAATTCTGAGCTTTAAATCAGAAGTTATCCGCAATAACGGCGGAAAAATTGAATTGACAAATCTTCTTGCAGGCTGAGCAAAAGCTCACGGTGCAAGAGTGTATATATAATGCTTTTTTGTTGTATATGCCTCTGCATTGGTGCCGACGGGAATTTGTCACTCGAGTACCTATGATATCATTACTATGAAGGAGGGAAGCGCAGTGCCAAGAAGAGGCCAGATTGCAAAACGCGATGTTTTGCCCGATCCGCTTTACAATTCAAAGCTTGTAACACGTCTTATCAACAGTGTTATGTATGATGGTAAAAAGGGCGTTGCTCAGAAGATCGTTTACGACGCTTTCGATATCATCAAAGAAAAAACAGGCAAGGAACCCCTTGAGGTTTTTGAAGCAGCAATGGAAAATGTTATGCCTGTCCTGGAGGTTAAGGCTCGCCGTGTCGGCGGTTCAACCTATCAGGTTCCGATCGAAGTCCGCGCTGAAAGACGCCAGACTCTCGGTCTTCGTTGGATCACTCTTTACTCGCGTCAGCGTTCGGAAAGAACAATGAAGGAAAGACTTGCCAACGAAATCATGGATGCTGTTAACGAAACCGGTTCAGCATTCAAAAAGCGTGAAGACACCCATAAGATGGCTGAAGCCAACAAGGCTTTTGCTCACTTCAGATGGTGATCTTTTTCCGTGCAATATGACGGAAAAGGCCGCATAGCGGCTTGATAATGTGTTTGTTTATGGCAGCGCTTGACTGCCGAATTAAATGTTGAAACAAATTTGGAGGTCAAAATGCCGAGAAAAGTTTCTCTTGAAAAAACAAGAAATATAGGCATCATGGCTCACATCGACGCAGGTAAAACGACCACTACGGAGAGAATCCTCTACTATACCGGCGTTAACCACAAAATCGGTGAGACTCATGACGGTTCCGCAACCATGGACTGGATGGCACAGGAGCAGGAGAGAGGTATTACCATCACTTCCGCTGCAACCACATGTTTCTGGAAGGAACACAGAATCAACATCATTGACACTCCGGGCCACGTTGACTTCACCGTTGAAGTTCAGCGTTCGCTGCGTGTTCTGGACGGTTCCGTAACCGTTCTTTGCGCAAAGGGCGGCGTTGAGCCTCAGTCCGAGACCGTCTGGCGCCAGGCCGACGAGTATAAGGTTCCCAGAATGATTTTCGTCAACAAGATGGATATCATGGGTGCCGATTTCTACCGCGTTCTTGACATGATCAAGGAACGCTTCAACTGCACAGCTGTTCCCATTCAGCTCCCCATCGGCGCTGAAAGCGAGTTCAGAGGAATTATTGATCTTCTTCAGATGGATGCCATCATTTACGGCACGGGTGACGGAACAAACTTCCACCGTGAGGCAATTCCCGAGGATATGAAGGAGCTTGCCGAAAAATACCGTTCCGAGATGGTTGAAAATGTCGTTGAGCTTGACGAAGAGCTCATGATGAAGTATCTTGAAGGTGAAGAACCGACTATTGACGAGCTCAAAAAGGCTATCCGCAAGGGCACAATCTCGAACGAGATCGTTCCTGTATGCTGCGGTACCGCATACCGCAACAAGGGTGTTCAGCCTTTGCTTGACGCAATTGTTGATTTCATGCCCGCTCCGACGGATGTTGAATCCATTAAGGGCGTTAACCCGGAAACGGAAGAAGAGGAGTGCAGACATTCCTCCGATACCGAACCGTTTGCTGCGCTTGCATTCAAGATTGCTACCGACCCGTTCGTCGGAAAGCTCTGCTATTTCCGTGTATACTCCGGTACAGTCGATGCAGGAACAACTGTTTATAACTCTGTAAAGGACAATAGGGAAAGACTCGGCCGTATCCTTCAGATGCATGCAAACCACAGAGAGGATATTGAGACCGTTTATGCCGGCGATATCGCCGCTGCTGTCGGACTCAAGAACACCACCACCGGTGACACTCTTTGCGACGAGAAACATCCCGTTGTTCTTGAATCAATGCATTTCCCGGAGCCCGTTATCCGTGTTGCAATTGAACCCAAGACCAAGGCAGGTCAGGAAAAGATGGGCATTGCTCTTGCAAAGCTTGCAGAAGAGGATCCCACCTTCCGCTGCTATACTGACGAGGAAACCGGACAGACAATCATTGCCGGTATGGGCGAGCTTCATCTTGAAATCATCGTTGACAGACTTCTTCGTGAATTCAAGGTTGAAGCAAATGTCGGTAAGCCTCAGGTTGCTTTCAGAGAGACCATCCGTGCCGCTGCATCTTCAGATACGAAGTATGCCCGTCAGTCAGGCGGTAAGGGTCAGTACGGTCATGTTAAAATCAACATTGAGCCCAATCCCGGAAAGGGTTATGAGTTTGTCAACAACATTGTTGGCGGCGCAGTTCCGAAGGAATATATCGGACCTGTTGACCAGGGTATCCAGGGCGCAATGAAGTCCGGTGTTATCGCCGGCTACAGCATGGTTGATGTTAAGGTTACTCTTTATGACGGATCTTATCACGAGGTTGACTCGTCCGAAATGGCGTTCAAGATTGCCGGTTCAATGGCATTCAAGGATGCTGCAAGGAAAGCCAATCCGGTTCTCCTTGAGCCTATCATGAAAGTTGCCGTTATCATGCCCGAGGAATACATGGGCGATGTTATCGGCGACCTCAACTCAAGGCGCGGCGAGATTCAGGGCTTTGAGGACCGTTCGGGCGTTAAGCAGATTAACGCAAGAGTTCCCCTTGCTGAAATGTTCGGTTACGCAACCGACCTTCGCTCCAAAACTCAGGGACGCGGACAGTATGTCATGGAGCCGGACGGCTACAAGGAAGTTCCGAAGTCAATTGCCGAAGGCATCGTTACCGAAAGAGCGAAGAGAGACTGATTTTTTCGCAAAAAATCCTTGCATTTCTGCCGCATTGTTGGTAGAATAATAATCAAAGAAATTTATTGCTAATTATAAGGAGGAAATTCCAAATGGCAAAGCAAAAGTTTGAAAGAACCAAACCCCATGTTAACATCGGCACCATCGGTCACGTTGACCATGGTAAGACCACTCTTACTGCAGCTATCACCAAGACCCTTGCTATGAAGGGCTTTGCTAAGTTCGAGGCTTATGACATGATCGATAAGGCTCCCGAAGAGAGAGAGCGCGGAATCACAATCAACACCGCTCACGTTGAGTATGAGACTGACAATCGTCACTATGCTCACGTTGACTGCCCGGGCCACGCCGACTACATCAAGAACATGATCACCGGTGCTGCTCAGATGGACGGCGCTATCCTTGTTATCGCTGCTACCGACGGCCCGATGGCTCAGACCAAGGAGCACCTTCTCCTTG